>NZ_JAGIXF010000021.1:0-106719 GCF_021483755.1 Burkholderia sp. WTPI3
AACGGAGGAGGGGGAGCGGGCCGGAGGGCTCGCGCGCGTGCGCGAACGACACGGGGACGGGATGCCTGGGCAGGCAGCGCGGCGCGATCAGCGTCGTCACGTCGTGTCCGAGCACCGTCGCGGCATCCATGCCGAAGATGCGCCGGGCGGCCGGATTCCAGCTCGTGATCCGCCGGTCGGCATCGACGCCGACGATCGCATCGGGCGAGGCATCGACCACGCGGCGCAGCAGGATGTCGTCGAGCGAGCGCGCCGCGGGAGCCGGTTCGTGTCGCGGCATCCGCCCGGCGTCCTCGGCGGCATCGACCGCGCCGCGCAGCCGTTCGCTCGCGAGCAGCGGCTTCACGGCCATCACCAGCACGCACTCGACGAAACCGATCGCGACGAACGCGCCGGCCTGCGCGAGCAGCGCGGCCATCGGCGCATCCGGCCACCACAGCACGGCGATCGCGGCCACGCTGGCAGCCGTCGCGGCCAGCCCGCCGGCGAACGACGTCAGCCATGCGGCGGCTGCGACGCCTGCATAGAAAGGCAGCGGTGCAAACGGTTCATGCGCGCCGACGACGCGCATCGCCCACGCCTGCAGCGCGGACGCCGCCCCGACGGCCAGCACGACCCATGCACCCTGCCGGAACAGCTCACGGGTATAAGTCCTCATCGTTTCCTTGCATCGCGCCAGCGACCGTCATGCGACGGCATGCCGTCGAACGCATCGGGCGAGCCTACGCGCCCCCGCAACGGACGTACCCGAGGCCAGACCGTTCGCTACCGCGCCGCACCGCCCCCGGCACCGCGGACCACGGCCGGCGTGCCGGTCGGCCGGACGCCGCATCTGCGCGGATGCGATTGCACGCGGCTTTCGATTTTTCATTGCAGCGATGTAAAAACGCACCGCTGGGCGACCCGACCGCCGCGATCGAGTATTCCTTGCAGCATCGGCCCCGGCATTGGAAATTTCTATACCGCGGCACCTTCCGTTCCGTTGCGCTGTCGATGATAAATATTGCAACGAAGGAAACGCGCGGTGCCTATTTTCAAACCGGCCCGCCTGAACCCATGGCTGAATCCGCCCCCCGTTCAAAACAACGCGCCGATGCACGCCGGCTGTCCGGCCGCTCCGCCGCGATGCGCACGTTGCTCGGCCGTATCGAGAAAATCGCGCCGACCCGCGCGAGCGTGATGATTGCCGGCGAAAGCGGGGTCGGGAAGGATATCGTCGCCCGCCGGCTGCACGACCTCAGCACGCGTCGCGACGGGCCGTTCGTGCCCGTGAACTGCGGCGCGATTCCGGCCGATATCGCCGAGGCGCAATTGTTCGGCCACGAGAAAGGCAGCTTCACCGGCGCGGTCGCGCAGCGCGAAGGGTTCTTCGAAGCCGCGTGCGGCGGCACGCTGCTGCTCGACGAGATCGCGGAAATGCCCGCTGCGCTGCAAGTGAAGCTGCTGCGGGCGCTCGAATCCAACACGATCGTGCGGGTCGGCGGCACCGAATCGATCCCGCTCGACGTGCGCATCCTGTCGGCGACCCGTCACAATCCGGCCGAGGCCGTGCGCGACGGCCGGCTGCGCGAGGACCTATTCTACCGCCTCGCCGCGTTCGCGTTGTACGTGCCGCCGCTGCGCCAGCGGGACGGCGACGTCGAGACGATCGCGCACGAATTCGTCGACACGCTAAACGCGCGGCACCGCTCGCACAAACAGCTGACCGATGCGGCGATCGCGGCGCTGCGCGCGTATTCGTGGCCCGGCAACGTGCGTGAGTTGCACAACACGATCGAGCGCGCGTACATCCTCGCGGACGACGGGATCGACGTCGCGCTGCCGAAGCCGACGATACTGCCCGGCCATACGTCGGACGATGCCATGGCGCTGCCGCTCGGCGCGACGCTGCACCATGTACAGCAGCGCTTTATCGCGGCGACGTTAGATCACTTCGACGGCAACAAGCCACAAGCCGCGAAAGCGCTCGGCATCAGCCTGAAGACCCTCTACAACCGTCTCGCGTTGATGCGCGACGACGGCAACACTTGACGGCCGGCACCGTCACGCGCATTGCGAGCACACGGATCGGCCGATTGCCGATCGCGCCGCCCGGCTCAGGCCCAGGTCATGCGACCTTGAACTGCCCGACCGTCAACGCGAGCGCGTTCGCCTGCGTCTGCAACGCGGTCGCGGCCGCGGTCGACTGTTCGACGAGCGCCGCGTTCTGCTGCACCATTTCGTCGAGCTGCGTGACCGCGCGATTCACTTCCTGAATCCCGCGCGTCTGTTCGTTCGCCGCGTGCGTGATCTCGGAGATGATCGTTGTAACGTTCGCGACGTTCGACACGATCTCGCGCATCGTGTCGCCGGCCTGGCGCACCTGCCCCGACCCGGCCGACACGCTCGCGACCGTCGATTCGACCAGTACCTTCACCTCGCGCGCGGCCTGCGCGCTGCGCTGCGCGAGGCTGCGCACTTCCTGCGCGACCACCGCGAAACCGCGCCCCTGCTCGCCGGCGCGCGCCGCCTCGACTGCCGCGTTCAGCGCGAGGATGTTGGTCTGGAACGCGATCCCGTCGATCACGCCGATGATGTCGCCGATCCGGCCCGACGCTTCCTCGATCCTCTCCATCGTCGCGACGACGTCGGACACGACCACGCCGCCGTGCGACGCGATCCGCGACGCGGCGGCCGCGCGTTCGTCGGCCTGGCCGGCGGCAGCGGCCGACTGGCCGACCGTCGCGGTGATTTCTTCCATCGACGCGGCCGTTTCCTCCAGGCTCGCCGCCGCCGATTCGGTGCGCGACGACAAATCCTGGTTGCCGGCGGCGATTTCGTTCGCGGCCGTACGCACCGACTCGCTCGCATCGCGAATCTGGCGCATCACGTCGTTCAGCTTGTCCACGAAACTGTTGAACGAGCGCGCGATGTCGGCCACCTCGTCGCGGCCTTCGGCCGGCAGGCGCTGCGTGAGGTCGCCCGTGCCCGAGCCGATCGACGCCATCGCCTGACGCACCTGCGACAGGCGGCGGAACGCGGTCGCCGTGATCGCGCCGACGATCAGCGACGCGACGCCGACGATCACCACCAGCGTGATCAGCGAAGCGGTCAGCAGCGAACGCATCCCGGCTGTCGCTTCGGATTTGTCCAGCAGTACCAGCGCATACCAGTCGGTACCCGGCACGGCCTGCGCTCGCACCAGCTTCGCGTCGCCGCCGACGTGCACTTCGACCGGCGCGCTCAGCGCGGCGAGATCGGGCGACACGTCGGTGACCGGCTTCAGCGTGAGCTTCGCGTCCGGATGCGCGACGATGTGGCCGTTGCTGTCGATCAACATCCCGAAGCTCGCGGGCGTCGGGCGGATCGACTTCACGTTCGCGATCACGCTGTCCATCGCGACGTCGGCTGCGACGACGCCCTTCAGCCCGCCATCGCGCAGGATCGGCACCGCGAACGTGACGACCAGGTTGCCGGTGCCCGCGTCGATGTACGGCGGCGTGACGACCGGCTTGCCGGCCTGCGCGGCCTGCTTGTACCACGGACGGCTGGTCGGATCGTAGTCGGACCCGATGCCGGTCGGGTCGGAGAAATGGAACGCCTTGTCCGCGTAGCCGACGTAGACGTTGGTGAAGCCGCCGGCCTCGGCCATCTGCTTGAAGACCGGCACCGGATCGGGCGACAGGGCGGCGTCCTGCAGCGACACGATCATCCGGCTCCGGGTCGCGACCCAGTCGCCGATGCCGACCACGTGGCCGCTGGCGACGGAAGTGAGGTTGCGGTCGATCGCGTCGTCGTTGTACGTGTGCGCGATGAAATAATTGATCAGTGTGGTGGCGACGAGTGCGAATACGACGATGGCAACGCACGCGGCGAGGATACGGGTCCGGATGGACGAGAACATGGCAACGACTCGGTAAGGGAGCGCGAACGCCCGGTGGACGAATTCACCGGGTATACGGCATTTGCGCCGCTTACTTGAGGCCGTCGCGACAATTCAGTCAATTGTCTGACGAAATCCGCCGACCGTCGCAAGCCCGCTGTCAGGACGATTGCGCAGACGCCGCGGGGGGCTGGGCCGGCCCGCGGCGCCCGTGTTTCACAGACGGCGGCTCGTCGCCTGATCCGGTTCGCGGTGCGGTGTGCTGGCCGGCGTATCGCGTTCGAGCTCGTCCTGCCTGCGCATCCGTTCGCGCAGGTGGCGAATCGCGAACACATGGATGTAGTCGTGCACGCGCGCGTCGGACGACAGTGCACGCACTTCGTCGTCGAGCATCGTACGCAACTGGTCGGCGCCGATTGCACGCCGTTCGGCGACTTCCTTGAGTGAATCGAGCAGATTGTCCTGTGACATCGACGAGCTCCTGACGGTCGAGGAACAAAAAGATGACGCTACCGGAAGTTTGGAGACTGGACGGCCGCCCGGCGTGCGATGCGCCGAAGCGTGTTTGCGCTCGATCAACGGTATGTTGCATACCGTCGCGCCGATCCGCCGAAGGACCGGTGCGCGCACAGCGCCCGCGAGGCAGATCGCCCGCGAACCACTGGAAGACTGGAAGCCTTGCCACGCCGCCCCGAGGCGCGGCACCGTCGATCAGGCGGCAGATGGAGCGCCGCGCGACGTCGATGCAGTGAGGAACTTAGTCCGGTCGAAAACCTGCGTCAAGCGCCGGCAACGGCCACGATTCGTCAGTTGAAATGCAGCGGATCGCGGCACGGGGTGCCGTGCGCGGCCGAATCGAACCGCGGCGCCGCGGCAGATCGTTCGCCTCGCGTGTCAGCGGATTCCGATAGGTCGCGCGCAATGCCTGACAGCGACTTCAGCACGCGCCGATTGGCAATGCCGGCCGCCGGGCCGATACTGACGTCATGAACCGAGCGTTCATACCGGGTCATCGCTCAGCCGGCCGTCGAGCCGGTACGCGGGGTCCGGCGCAGGAGACCAACCATGACACCTCGTAACTTCCGGACCCGGGACGGACAGCGGCGCACACCTGAGCACGCCGCGCCCGCGGTGCAGGCCGGCATCCGCCCGCCCGCAGATCTGGACGCGCTGCTCGCGCTCGCGCGCGAGTCGGGTTTGCTCGTCACGCTCGACGGGCAGATCGGCCGCGAAAAATACCAGAGCGTCGCGGGGTCGGTGTTCGCGCTGCAGCGGTTCGCCACCGCGCTGTGCGCACGCGCCGCTGCCGATGCACCGGTCGTTCCGGGAACGCGCCGCAAGACGCGCCCCGGCTGGCCGCGGCTGCGCAATCGCGCGCCCGGCACACGAGGACGATTGCATGGCGCGCATCGCCGCGCACGCGTATGCCGCGGCGCCGGCCGTCGGCATGCCCTGCACGCCCTTCGCATCACATAACGGCGTGACGCCTGCATGCCCGAACGCAGCCCGCGCGGCACGAGGCCGCATCACGACTGCGTCGACGCTCCGGCAGCGAGCGCATAGTGCGTGACAGCGCATCGCATGCCGACGTCCACACCGATCCGCAACCGCGCGATCGCGTGCCGTGATAGGTGATTACGTGTCATTACGCGCCGTTCCGCACGGCGACATCAACGAAGCATTCCTGCGAGGAAAGCTGTTCGACGGGGCCGGGGAAGCGGACGGGGTGATCGACACCCCGTCCGTCGCCCAAGGCAGCAGCCTGCTGCCTACCCTCGTGCCAGAGAGTGCTTGATCGGATCGCGCCATGCGATGCATGGCCCGGTTCCGGAAAATGACCGGTGAGAAACGACGCCCGCCGCGCGTTCGATCGCGGGCATTGTCGGCACGTTTCGACGCGTCGCGCGACCGATGTATCCGTGCGCACGCATCGCACACGGACGAACCGTCTTCCACCGGCAATATTGCGTCAATGTCTCACGCAACATTCACGCCGTTTCTGATGCAGGTCAACGAATGTCCGCTTCGCTTGTGCTTCATCGCGACATTCATGCGGCACCGCGCACCAGCAGCACCGGCACCTGCGCGAGATGGGCGACGCGCCGCGCGACGCTGCCGATCAGCCACGCGGCGATACCGCGCCGGCCGTGCGTGCCGACCACCAACAGTTCCGCATGCCAGTGCACGGCGTCGCGCATCAGCGCGTGCGCGACGTCGTCGCTGGTCGGACGAGTTTCGACGATGCCGCGCTTGGTCGGGTTCCCGGTGGCATGAAACACCGGGCCGATGCGCGCGAGCGCATCCTCGCCCTCCGCGCGATACGCATCCTCCAGCGCGCGCACCGGCACGATATCGGTCAGACGAACCGCGCGATCGACGACATAGGCCGCGTACAGCAGCGTCGTCGGCGCCGCGAAGCCGAGCCCGACATGAACCGCATGCAACGACGGCTCGCTGCCGTCGACCGCGAACATCAGGCGCTGCAGCGGCCCGTCCGACGGCCGTGCGTAGTCGGCCGGCACGATCAGCAACGCGCAGCGGGCACGCGTGGCGAGCGTGTCGGACATCGCGCCTTCGACGAGCCGCAGCAGCCCATGATGCGGATTCGCGCCGACCGCGAGCACATCGGCCTGCCAGGTCGACGTATCGTTCGCGAGCGCATTGGCCACCGAGCCGCCCGTGACCGACGTATCGACGATCGCCTGCTCGAGTTCCACGCCGGCGCCGGCGAACAGCGCGGCCGTGTGCTCGAGCACCGCCTGCGCTTCGCGCACCATGTCGTCGCGCGCCGACGTCAGCAGCGCGTCGATGCGCGGGATGTCGGGCAGCACGAGACGCGGGTTGTCGATTGCGCAGACGATGCGCACCCGCATGCCGGGACGCAGCAGCGTGCTCACATAGCGCGCGGCGGACAGCGATTCCGGTGTCGGATCGACGACCAGCGCGATCCGGGCGAGCGGCGGGATGGACTGGGTGGATTGCATGGCGAAAGCCTCCTTGCGGGTGCATCGTCGTGAAGCGACGCCCGGAGCTTCGCGCGGAATCGACGCGCGGCGGCCGGACGGCCGGCGCGGTCGCAGGCATCGGCGGATGGCCATGCGAAGCGCGGACAAGCAATTCAAACAGCATATGATGCCCGGGCCGCGCGTGCATGATTGCGATCAACACACGTGCCGGCCGCGCTGCGCCGCGCGCACATTTCGGGTGCGCGGCGCAGCGCCCGTCGCCCGGGTCGCTTACGACTCCGTCGAGACCGACGTCGCCGGGCGGTTCGCGTAGAACACCGCATACGCGATGCCCAGCAGCACGATCCACACCGGGCCGATCACGAGCGCGACACGCGTATCCGGCGAGAACGCCATCAGCACGACGACCAGCGCGAGGAACGCCAGTGCGGCGAACGAGCCGAGCGGATAGAACGGCACGCGGATCGGCAGGCGCGCGACCCTGTCGGCCGACAGCGTCCGGCGAAAGCGCATCTGTGCGATCAGGATCACGCACCACGTCCAGATCGCGCCGAACGTCGACACCGACGTCAGCCACACGAATACGTGCTGCGGTGCGAGATAGTTCAGCAGCACGCCGATCAGCAGCAGCGCGACCGACACGAGTACGCCGTACACCGGCACGCCGTTGCGGTTCACGCGGCCAAGCCTGGCCGGCGCCTGGCCCTGCTGCGCGAGGTTGTAGAGCATCCGTGCGGTGCTGAACAGGCCGCTGTTGCACGACGACAGCGCCGCCGTCAGCACGACGAAGTTGATGATGCCGGCGGCGGCCGGGATCCCGAGCCGCGAGAACGTCATCACGAACGGGCTGCCCTGCGTGCCGATCTGGTCCCACGGATACAGCGACATGATCACGAACAGTGCGCCGATGTAGAAGATCAGCACGCGCCAGAACACCGAGTTGACGGCCTTCGTCAGCGACTTCTCCGGGTTGCGCGCCTCGCCGGCCGTGAGGCCGAGCATCTCGACGCCGAGATACGCGAACATCACGATCGGCAGCGCGCCGATCACGCCGTCGATGCCGTGCGGCATGAAGCCGCCGTGCGCCCACAGGTTCGAGATGCCCGTCGCGACGCCGCCGTTACCGATGCCGAACGCGATCATCAGGCCGCCGCCGACGATCATCAACACGATCGTGACGATCTTGATCAGCGCGAACCAGAACTCGAATTCGCCGTACAGCTTGACCGCGATGAAGTTCACCGCGCCCATCGCGGTGAGCGCGGCGAGGGCCCAGATCCAGTTCGGCACGCCGGGAACCCACATGTGCATGTAGACGCCGACCGCGGTGATTTCCGCCATGCAGGTGACGATCCACACGAACCAGTAGGTCCAGCCGGTCAGGTAGCCCGCGAGCGGACCGAGGTAGTCGCGTGCATAGCGGCTGAATGCGCCTGCTACCGGATTGGTGATCGCCATTTCGCCAAGCGCGCGCATGATCAGGAAAATCACGATACCGCCCAGCAGGTAGGTCAGCAGGATGGCCGGGCCGGCCGTGCGGATCGCGGTGGCCGAGCCGAGGAACAGGCCGACGCCGATGGTGGCGCCGAGCGCCATCAGGTTGATGTGCCGCTCTTCCAGCCCGCGGTGCAGCTGGTCTTCTGGTTGTTTCAAGTCCGTCTCCTGGCAGCCGCGAACCGGCCGCCGTCATTGTCGATGTCAATGCGCGACCGTTCATGCCGATCCCGGCAAACCGAAAACGAAAAATCCCCGCCGCCGTTTTCCAGATGAAAACGTTGCGGATACTGCGCCACTCCGATTGGAATCGCCGAAGATTATCGGCATGTTCCGGAACAATCCGGAAGACGGATCGGGCCTTTCACGGAATACGCCCGTGCGGCCCGCGCGACGCGGCTGTGCGCGTAGCAGGCGGCAACGGGATCAATCGCTTTCGGCGCGAACGGACTCGCGTCGAATGTGCGCAATCAAGCGCACGCAATATGCAGGCGGGATTATATGAATAATCAGACGTTTCGTGCCAACCGATTTTCGTAGTGACCGGTTGGTCTGAAATCAGGGAATGAAATTCGAATCGGCGGCGCGGTGTGCGCTTTATTTGGACAACGTCGCGCGCACCGTATATTCGCCGTCGAGCCCGCCGTGGTCGGGCCGCACGAAATAACGCGACGCATCGAGATCGGCCGGCAGCGGCTCGACCGGGTACCCGTGCTTTTCCCACGCGTCGAGCCCGCCCTTCAGCGCGCGGATGTTGTGGATCATCTTCTTGCGCTGCATCTTCGCGATCAGGCGCTTCGCGGTCGCCTCGTTCGGGCACACGCAATACACGACGATCGGCCGCTTCAGCACCTCGGGATCGAGCAGGTCCGGCGAATCGAGATCGACCGGCACCGCGCCGGCGATCCTGAACGGCTCGCGCTCGCGCACCGCGCGCGGGCGCGCATCGAAGATCAGCGGCGGTTCGTTCGACGTCATCATCTCGACCAGTTGCGGCGGCGAGATCCGCACCTGTGCCAGATAACGCCGGAATTGCACGCGGCGCACCCAGCGGTACAGCAGGAACGTGATGAAGATCGCGAGGAATGCGTCGAGGATCGTGCCGCCGCTCGCGCGCACCCACAGCACGAACTGCACGATCTGGTCGTGAACGGCTGCGCCGCCGACGAGCCACACCGTGGCCCACAACGACGCACCGGCCAGATCCCAGAACAGGAATACGCCGACGCCGATCGCGGTCGTGCCGAGCAGCGGCGCCGACACGAGCCCGAGGCCCGGCAGGAATTTGGACAGGACGAGCAGCGGCGCACCGTATCTTTCGAATACGTTACGCGCGAAGCGCAACGTCGTGTCGAGCGACAGCGAGAAGCGCACGAGCCCGTTCAGCAGACGACGGCCGCGCGTGCGCCCCATGAAGAACCACAGCGAATCGGCGAGCATCGTCGCGCCGATCGCCGCCGCGAACATGCTCGCCCAGGACGCCTGCCCCATCGCCGCCATCGTGCCGCCGAGAATCAGCATCGGCACGGCAGGCACCGGCACGCCGAGCTGCGTGATCAGCACGCTCGCGAACACGGCCCACGGGCCGAGCGACGAGGGAATCGCGATGGGAAAGTGCCACACGGCGGCGCTCCTGGAAGACTGGCGAACCGTGCGGCGGGGCGGCCGCCGATACGGCTGGCAGCGGTCGCCGCGGCACGCCCGCAGCCAACCCTGCATCACGGGCATTCTAAACGGGTTTGGTCAATGCCGCGCGCAGCGGCCGCGCTCGACCGCGGCCGCCAGAGCGGTCGGCACGATCGTCGCCGGCGTACTTACGCGTCGGAACGCTGCGCGAGCCGCGCGACGTATTCGGCGTACTCGGGAAAGGTGGCGCTCAGTGCTGCCGCATCCGCGAGCTCGAATTCCGAAAACTCGAAACCCGGCGCCACCGTGCAGCCGACGAGCGCAACGTGCCCGGACGACGCGCAGCGCGCGCCGAACCAGCGCCCGGCCGGCACGACGGCCTGGAACACGGTGCCCGGATGCGTGAGCGGATTGCCAAGCCGGTGGATCGTCAGCCCGTCCTGCTCGTCGAGCACCCACACTTCGAGCGGATCGCCCGCGTAGAAATGCCAGACCTCGTCGGAACGGATCCGGTGCCACGACGAATACGCGCCGTCGCACAACAGGTAGTAGATCGCGGTGGACGCCGCGCGCGGCGCACCGTCGGCCGGGCGCACGACCGGATCGGTCGCGCGGTAGGTTTCCCTGAAATAGCCGCCTTCCGGATGCGGCTGCAGGTTGAACTGGAGAATCAGGTCGGCGGCGGAAATCGGCATGGCGGATGACGTGGACCAAGTATGGAACCGGTATGCGACTCACGGCCGAGCGACGACGCGAGGCCGTGAGGGGCGTACCGCTGCATCGGTCGCCGCGACCATGCGCGCGGCAACCGGGCCGCGCGCGCAATGCAGCGCGCGACGACAGGGGCGAACCCGCGTCGATGCTGCCAGAAGGACGGGGCACGACGCAACCGGCCGTCCCGCGCGGCGGACATGCCGGCATGCGCATACGCGGTGCGACGATCAGCGTGCGCGACACGCGATCGCCCAGCAACAGCGATCTGCTCGCGAAGGCCCTGCCCGCCCCGCCATGCGTCAGCGCCGCCAGGCGACCGTCACGCAGTCGCCGCTGCCGCCGCCTCGTCGTGGCGCACCAGCAGCACGGGCCGATCGGCCGCGCGCAGCAGCGATTCCGCGACGCTGCCGAGCAGCAGCCGGCGCAGGCCGTGGCGCCCGCTCGTGCCCATCACGATCAGATCGGCGCCGGCTTCGGCGGCCGTGCGCATCAGCACCGCGGCAACGTCCTCGCCGTACGCGTCGAGCGCGCGCACGGTGCCCGGCACATGCTGCTGCGCGAGCACGGCTTTCGCGTCGTCGAGCACCGGCGTCGCCGCATCGGATGCCGCCGCATCGCCGTCGCGTTCGGCCGCAAAGCCTGCATCGACGTCGACTAGCTGCGGCCGGTGCTCGACGACATATGCGCACATGACTTCGCCGCCGGACGCCGCCGCGATCCGGATCGCCTCGTTCAGCGCGAGACGCGCGCTCGGGCTGCCGTCGAGCCCGACGAAAATCCGCTTGTACATGGTCCACCCTCCGACCGGGCCTGCGTTGCGCTTTGCGCCACGCAGGCCCGTCACCGCGAGCCGGCCCGATGCCCGCTCGCCTGCCGAACAGTCTGCCCCACGTGCCGGCGCGCCGGTTGATGCGCGTCAAGTGCGGCCGGTACGCGCGCTGCAACGCCCGGTCACCGTCTTTTTAACTGACCCCTATTACAAAAAGCGTGTAAACCGCGCACAATTTCATCTCGAAAATAGACGCCGCACGTGGCCGGTGCGGGTTTTTCCCGGCTTTGCCGCGCCGCCTGCGTGCCACAGGCGGCCCCGACACCAGAATGGCCATCGAATGACCGCCAGTGGAACCCCGCCGCGTGATGCCCGAGGGCCCACGCGCCTCAAGACCATGTTACGCCAGCCGCTCGCGGCCGGCGTCGTCACGCTGTTCGCCGGCGCCGCGCTGTCGCTCGGCGTTGCGCTGCTCGTTCGCGAGCAGTGGCAGGGCGCCGTCCATACGCGCTTCGAACGCCGCACCGCGCATGTGACCGCGATGCTGCGCCACGAACTGCAGTCCGGCGTCGCCGTGCTCGAAAGCGCGCGCGGCGCGTACGGTCTCGCGCCGCAGATGACACCCGACCAATGGCGCCGGTACGCCGACACGCTCGGTCTCGACAACGGGTATTCGCCGGTCCGGCAGATCGGCTATGCGCCGTTGTCGCCGGCCGCGCGCAGCGCCCTCGCCGGCAACGCGCCGATGCCGGCCGGCTCGCTGGCCGTCGCCACGCTCAGCGCCCCGACATCGAGCTCGGTCGTCGTCCGCTTCGGCGCGTCGGACGCCGCGCCGCTCGCGCGTACGCTGCGCACCGGCGACGTCGCGCTCGGCATCCACCCGGCCGACGACGATACGTCCCGCGACACGCGCACCCTCACGCTGTTCCTGCCCGCGACGGCCCCGCCGCGCACGGCCGTCGCGTCATCCAGCCCGCACGAGCCCGGCGCCGACGGCGTGCTGTGCGCGGAAGTGGGTCCGAATCACCTGGTCGAGCGCGCGCTCGACGCGGAACGCGGGCTCGATCTGCGGATGACCGCCGGCGACGACCCGCACCCGTTCGCGAGCGCCGAGACGACGACCGACGAAGCGTCGATGTCGCCCGACCTGATGCGGCGGTCCGAACAGCTGAATTTCGGTGGCACGGTGCTGACGCTCGCCTATTCCGCCGATGGCCGCCCGAGCGCGACCGGCGCTCAACGCGCGGCCGGCACGGTGCTCGCGGCGGGACTGATCGCGTCGTTCGTGTTCGCGGCGCTCGTCCATGCGCTGCTGCGCGGCCGCGCCGACGCCGGCGCCAGCAGCCGCGGCATCCTCAACGAAGCGCGGATGATGGGCATCATCCGTTCGTCGATGGAAGCGATCATCACAATCGACGAAAAGCAGACGGTCGTGATCTTCAATCCGATGGCCGAGCAAGTGTTCGGCGTGTCGGCGATGGAAGCGATCGGCGCGCCGCTGTCGCGCTTCATCCCCGAGCGATTCCGCGCCGCGCACGCGAAGCATGTCGACCAGTTCGGCGTGACGGGCGTGTCCGAACGTCAGATGGGCCGTCAGCGCGTACTGTTCGGGCTGCGCGGCAACGGCGAGGAATTCCCGATCGAGGCGTCGATCTCGCAGATCCGCGATGCGTCGGGCAAGCTCTACACGGTCATGCTGCGCGACATCACCGAGCGGCAGCGCGCCGATAATGCGCTGAAGCAGTCGCGCGAGGAACTGCGCGAACTGTCGGCGAACCTGCAGAACGTGCGCGAAGAGGAAAAGACCCGCATCGCGCGCGAACTGCACGACGACCTCGGCCAGCAGCTCACCGCGCTGAAGATGGACCTGTCCGTCGTCGAACAGCAGTTGCGCACGCCCGGGCGCGCGCAGCCCGACGAAGGCATGCTGTCGCACCTGCAGGCCATGCGCCGGCTGATTGACGCGACGGTCGCGTCGGTGCGGCGCATCGCGGCCGACCTACGGCCCGTGATGCTCGACGATCTCGGCCTCGTGCCCGCGATCGAGTGGCTCGCGAACGATTTCACGAATCGCTACGGCATCGACGTCGAGCGCCACATCGAAACCGGCGGCCTGACGTTCACCAGCGCGGGTGCGACCACGCTGTTCCGCATCGTGCAGGAAGCGCTGACGAACGTCGCGCGCCACGCGGATGCGACGCGTGTCGCGCTGCGGCTCGACGTCGAGGAAGGCTTCTGCGTGCTGCGCGTCGCGGACAACGGCCGCGGCGCGGCGCCGGGCGGTCCGGCCCACGAGGACAAATCGTTCGGCCTGATCGGCATTCGCGAGCGCGCACACATGCTGGGCGGCACCGTGACGATCGACACCGCGCTCGCGCGCGGCTTCTCGATCACCGTCGCGTTTCCCCTCAGCACCGTTCAACAGGAAACCACCCTCTCATGATCAAGGTGCTCATCGCCGACGACCATACGCTCGTGCGAGACGGTCTGCGGCACATCCTCCAGAACGCCACCGGATTCGAGGTGGCCGGCGAGGCGTGCGACGGCCCGTCGACGATCGCGCTCGTCCGCTCGACGCCCGCGCAGGTGCTCGTGCTCGACCTGTCGATGCCGGGTCGCAACGGCGTCGAGCTGATCAAGCAGATCAAGGACGAGAAGCCCGCGCTGCGCGTGCTCGTGCTGACCATGCACGCGGAGCAGCAATACGCGGTGCGCGCGTTCCGCGCGGGTGCGTCGGGCTACCTGACGAAGGAAAGCGCGAGCGCGGAGCTGGTCGGCGCGGTCACGAAGGTCGCGTCGGGTGGCGTCTACGTGAGCCTCGCGATGGCCGAACAGTTCGCGCAGAGCCTGAACGAGCCGGCCGAAACGCTGCCGCACCAGCGGCTGTCCGATCGCGAGTTCGACGTGTTCCGGCGCATCGCCGCCGGCCAGACGCTGACCGAGATCGCGCAGGCGCTGTGCGTGAGCGCGAAAACGGTCAGCACCTACAAGACGCGGATTCTGGAAAAGATGCAGATGCCGCACGAAGCGGCGCTGGTCCGTTACGCGATGCGACACAAGCTGCTCGACGAAACGGACGACGTGTAACGGACGACGTGTAACGGACGAAGCCGGCCCGCCGCGCCGACTGCACTTCGTGCGGCCGGCGGCACGAAGCGCGGTTGTGTTACTTGGCAGGCACCGGGCACGCGAGATCGCCTTCCTCGCACGCCAGATAGCCCTTCAGCGTCTCGGTGCGCGTCTTAGTCAGATCGTCGAGGCAGGTCGACACGACCATCGGATACACGCTGCCGCCCTCGGCGTTCGCGCTGGAAAAGTTGCATTCGGCATCGCGGTAGGCAATCCACGTGCGCTGCGCGTTCACGAGCTTCTCGGCGAGCGGCCGGGCGTCGTGCAGCCTGGCGGCGACGGCCTGGTACGTACGGTTCAGTTCCGCATCGGATTTCTTGTATGCACGATCGGCACACGCGGTCATTGCCGCCTGATCCGTCGCGTCCGCGCAATTCGCCTGGGCATGGGCGAGGTTCGCCGTCAGCGCCAGCGAGCACAGCAGACCGGTCAACACACGCATGGATGCTCCTGGATTGTTTGTTGTTCGTTGATGTCGTGGAACCCGATGCCTGACCGGCGATGCTGCCGAGCGCCGGCACGCGGTGCTGCGGACAGGCCGGCGCTGGCCCCCCAGGCGCAACGGCTGTCGTACCGCGTCGGTATCGACCGCGATGCTAGCGCACGCGCACCGGATTGTCAGCCGGCGCCGCGCGGGCCGCGGACGCAAAAAAGCCCGCGCTTGAAGTGCGGGCTTTTCGATACGACCGGGCGGCGGTTCGAAAACCGCCGTGCAGCGAACGGCTTAGTGGCCGAAGTACACCGACGCACGATCGGCTGCGGCCGGCACGACCACGCGCTGGCCGGACTGCGACGTCGCGCTCGGGTTCGAACCGTAGCCCGTGGCGTCAACCGACGCGCCAGTGCCCTGCGCTGCGGCAATCTTCGCCTGTGCAGCCTGGATGTTTTCCGGGTAGTTCATCCAGTCGTTCGGGTTGTAACCGGCCTTTTCGAGCTGGACCAGTTCGGCACGCACTTGGGCGCGCGTCAGCGGCTGCTGGTTCGATTGCGCAAACGAGACGACCGGTGCGGCCACCAGAGCGGCCAGTGCAACTGCCTTGATCAGCGATTTCATGATGCTTACCTCCAGATTGTTTTGTCAGGCGCTCAGGACTCGTGGTCTGTTGCGCATGAGTAGAAGTCTAGGCTCGGCCAACATCAGGGTAAATACCTAAATCGCTAATTCACTGTTGACGTAAACCGTACAATCGGCGCGCATTCCGCTCAATCGTCAGATGATTTCCGCCGCATTCAAATGCAATGCGGCCGAACGCGCGCCGGCCGGCCCCATCGGAGCGGACGGGCCAGCCGCGCCTGTTTGCCTCGGATCGAACCACCGCCGCGAGTCGACGTCAGCGGACCGGATCGGCCTCCCCCGACGCCATCGACAGGTCGAACAGCAATGCCTTGAGGCGGATCCGGTCGGTCGCGGTCGTTTCGTCGAACGCGGCGTGATGGAGCGTCCATGCCGGCGCCGCGGGATCGGCGTGCACCGCGCGCACCGTGCTGGCGAGCGTCAGCAACTCGACGCGGTCGGCCGCCAGGCATGGAAGCTGCACGTGCAGCGGCTCGCCGGTCGCCGCGATCGGCCGGTCGACGGCGATCGACAGTCCGCTCAGGCTCAGGTCGCGGACGATCCCGATGCTTTCGGTCCCCGCCGGGCCGCCCGAGCAGCACGCCGCGATCCGTACCGGCACGCGCGGCTCCGCGCGCGTTCGCAGCCGGTCGACGAAGCCCGGCCGCGACAGAACCATGAACGGCGCGGCACCGGACAAGTGCACCGATTCGACGGTCGCGCCGAAACGCGACACCGCCGAACGGCCGATCGCGACCGCCTCGACATCGTCGCCCGGTGCGAAATCGAACTCCGCCGCCGTCCGAGGCTCGACGAACAGCACACCCGAGGCGCCGACGCCGATCAGGCGGCAACGCTGCAGCGCGCGCGTCGTGCCGACGCGGCGGCGAATGCCGATCGCGGCACCCGCCGACAGCGTCATCCGCGTCGCGGCCGGCGCGGTGTCGCGCGTGCGCGGGTCGGACTCGGTGCCGTCGCGCTTGCGCACAGGGCGGAAATGTTCGAACAGGAATGCGTGCTGCGCGGGATCGCGCAGCGTCGTGCCGGCCGGCAACAGCGCGGCGCCGCTCGCATCGTAGAGATCGAAGCCGAGCGGGACGCCGGCGGAGAAGTCGTCGCGCGCCAGCGCGACGTGATCGGTGGTAAGCCGCATCGGAAAGGCGCGGGGCGAGCGCGCGAGTTGTCGCAACACCTTCATTACGGCAACTTCGCGCGAAAACTGAACGGCTCGGTTACTCCGAACCGCCGGTGGCGTCCGGCGAAGCCGGCGCCGGTGGCGGCGCAGCGGCCGGCGCGGCGCCGCTGCCCGTGCTGCCCGCGCCCGCCGTGCTGCCACCCGCGGCCGGCGGCGGTGCGGGTTGCGCAGGTTGCATCGGTTGCAGTTGCGGCGCAGCCGCCGACAGCGCAGCCGCCGACGCCGCCACCTCGGACGCCGGCACCCACTCCTCGACCACGCCGCCGGATGCCGCGTCGGGCGCCGATGCGGCGGAAGCAGCCGACGCAGCATCGGCATCGGCCTCGGGCTGACGCTCGATACGCTGCGTCCTGACGGGTGCGGGCGGCTTCGTCGGCTCGGGCTTGAACCAGCCGTCGAAGAGGTCCGTCACGCGGTCGCGCACCATCGCGAACCAGCCCGGCGACGGCTCGGTGTCGAACTTCGCCTTCGTGTCGATGATCCGAGCACGCTGCGCGCGCAGGAAGAACTCGCCGACGATCGGCAGCGCGCTGTGCGCGCCCTGCCCCCAGTAGTCGCTGCGCAGCGTCACGCGGCCGTCGTCGAAGCCGACCCACGCGCCGGCGACGAGGCCGGGCTGCATCAGGATGAACCAGCCGTCCGCGTTGTCCTGCGTCGTGCCGGTCTTGCCGGCCACGTCGCCGCGAATACCGAAGCGGGTGCGGATGCTGCCGCCGGTTCCGCGCGTGACGACGTCGCGCATCACGTCGAGCAGCGTCTTGTCGGTCTCGGCATCGAGCGCGCGCTCGGGCGGTGCCGGTGCGAATTCGGCCAGGACGTCGCCCTGGCGATTCTCGATGCGCGTCACCATCTGCGGCTCGATGTACAGCCCGCCGTTCGCGATCGTCGCGTACGACGCGACCATCTCCTTCAGCGTCACGGGGCTCGTGCCGAGCGCGAGCGACGGCACGCGCTCGAGCGGGCTTTCGCGCACGCCCATGTCGCGTGCGAGCCGGGCGACGGCGGCCGGCCCGACCTTCTCCATCACCTGCGCGGTGATCCGGTTGCGCGACAGCGCGACCGCGTCGCGCAGCGTCATCGGCTTGCCCGACGGCGGCACGTCGTCGTTCGGGCGCCAGATCTCGCCGCCCTTCAGCGGAATCTCGACCGGCTGGTCGACGAGCGTGTCGTCCGGCTTCATCCCGTTCGCGAACGCGACGCCATAGACGAACGGCTTGAACGTCGAACCCGGCTGACGCCGCGCCTGCGCGACGTGATCGAACGGCTCGTTCGTGAAGTCGCGGCTGCCGACCCACGCGCGGATCTGCCCGTCACGCGGATCGATCGCGACGAAGCCGGCCTGCACGTCGGTCTTCGCCTTGCACAGCGCGCGCATGAAGCCGCGATCGGCCGCGAGCTGCTTCATCGCCGCCGCATCGTTCTTGCCCGCATCCAGCGCAGCCTTGTACTCGGGCGACTCGCGCATGAAGGTACGGAACACCTCGTTGTCGGTTCCGCAGCCGTCGCGGCCGCTCCATGCGTTGTTCGCGATGCCCTGCAACTGGTTCGCCTGCTGCGTCAGCGCCTGGGTCGCCATCTGCTGCAGCCGCGAGTCGATCGTGGTGCGCACGACCAGCCCGTCGGAGTAGATGTTGTAGTCGTTGCGGTCGGCCCAGCCGATCAGCCATTTGCGCAGTTGCTGCGCGAAGTGCGGCGCGGGCCCCGGCGACTCCTTCTGGCGTTCGAAGTCGATGCGCAGCGGCCGGCGCTGCAGTTGGGCGAACTGCGCGGGCGACAGCTTGCCGTACTTCACCATCTGGCCGAGCACCGTGTTGCGCCGCTGCAGCGCGCGCTCCGGGTTCAGCACCGGGTTGTAGTAGCTGTTGCCCTTCAGCATCCCCACGAGCGTCGCGCTGTCGAGCACGTCGAGTTCGTCGGCCGACTTGTCGAAGTAGGTGCGCGCGGCCATCTCGACGCCGTACGCGTTGTAGAGGAACGGCACCGTGTTCAGGTAGGTCTCGAGGATCTGGGCCTTGCTGTAGACGGCCTCGATCTTCAGCGCGGTGATCGCTTCCTTCACCTTGCGCGTGAGCGTCGGCGCACGGCCGATCTCGTCCGGGTACAGGTTGCGCGCGAGCTGCTGGGTGATCGTCGAGCCGCCCTGGCGGTCGCCCGAGAACGTATGGAGCGCGGCCGACGCCGTGCGCTTCCAGTCGAGGCCGTGGTGCTCGTAGAAACGGTGGTCCTCGGTCGCGATCAGCGCGTCGACCATGTGCGGCGAGATCTGCTTGAGCGGCACCCATTCGCGGTTCGACGGCTTGAATTCCGCCAGCAGCTTGCCGTCGGCGGACAGCACCTGAGCGGGCTGGTCGACCCGCGCCTTGCGGATGTCGCCGATGCTCGGCGTGAACGGGATCAGCAGCAGCACGTACAGCGCAAACAGCGCCGGCACCGCGGCGGCCGCGAGCAGTACGCCGCGGCGCGTCGGATGACGAAGATGGTGCCAGGCGACGGCCAGGACACGCTTGACGGGCACGGCGGCAGCGGCGGCGACGGGTTGGGCGCGCGCGACCCACTTGGCACAGAAGTCACGCACAGACGACACGTTTCGGCGATTCACGCGGGTGGGGGATCTGCTGGAAAGGCTGCATCGTACCAAAACTCGCGCGCCACACCGGCGGGTAGCCGCCCCGCGCATGCGAGAACGGCATCCGGCCGCGAGTGTTCACGTGCAAAAAAAGGCGCGCGTCCCGCAACGGGACGGCGCGCCAAACCTGGTACAACGGGGGGAGCCGGGCGCCGACGCTCAGCGCACCAGAAAGCCGTAGGTCAGCGGATCGCGCTCGTCGATGATCCAGTTCGCGAATCCGCAGATATGCGCGCTGCCCTCGACTTCCGGGATCACGGCCGGGATGTCGCCGACGGTCGTCTCGCGCAGCACGCGCCCCTTGAACACGGTACCGACGATCGACTCGTTGACGAGCGTATCGCCGGCCGCGAGCAAGCCGCGCAGGTACAACTGCGCGACGCGCCCGCCGGTGCCGGAGCCGGTCGGCGAGCGGTCGACCTCGCGATCCGCGAACACGCAGCAGTTCGCCTGCGTCGAGCCCGGATGGCGCGGCGCGTTCGCGATGATCGTGCCGTAGATATGGTTGATTTCCGGGATCTCCGGATGCACGACCGGATATTTCGCGTTCGCGGCGGCCTTCACTTGCGCGCCGAAGCGGATCAGCTTTTCCACCGCCGCTTCACGCACCGGCAGGTCGAACGGCGCACCGTCGACATAGAAATAGAACGCGCCGCCATACGCGATGTCGCCGGTCACGGTGCCGAACGACGGCGTGTCGACCGACACGTCGCGCTGCCAGATGAACGACGGCACGTTGACGAAGCGCACCGGCCCCGCGTGCTCGCCGTCCCATTTGACGAATGCCTCGATGAAGCCGCACGGCGCGTCGATGCCGACCCGCGTTTCCGGCACGGTGCGCTGCACCCAGCCGAGTTCGACCGCCGCGGTCGACAGCGCGATCACGCCGTGCCCGCAGTGGTCGCTATAGCCTTCGTTGTGCAGGAAGATCACGCCGAAATCGGCATTCGGCGAAACCGGCTCGGTCAGATAGCCGCCGTACATGTCGGCATGGCCGCGCGGTTCGAACATCAGTGCTTTGCGGATCTCGTCGGCATTCTCCCTGAGCCACGCGCGACGCTGGACGATCGTGTCGCCGGGCAGGCGCGGCAGCCCGCTCGTGACGATACGGAACGCTTCGCCGCCGGTGTGGACTTCGACGGTGGAAAGGGATCGGGAAATTCTCATGGGCGATCGAATGCGTGAAAACGACGGACGGCGGCTCCGCGGCCGTCCGGTGACGGTTGACGATTACTTCGCGTACGGCTCGGGCAGGCCGTTGCGGATCACGTAGACGGTCGTCGGCGCGCCCTTCAGGTCGCCGTTGGAATCGAACGAGTAGGTGCCTGCGACGCCGACGTAGTTCGTCTTCGCCAGCTGCGCGATCAGCTTCGCCTTGTCGGTGGTCGTGCCCGCCTTGACCATCGCGTCGGCGAGCAGCTTCATGCCGTCGTAGTAGTTGACGCCGTAGACCTGCGTATCCGTGTGATAGGTGTCGTGGTACTTCTTCAGGAATTCGCGGCCGGCCGCGGTCTTCTCGAGCGCGACGCCGCCCTGTGCGCAGTAGACGATCGATGCCGCGTCGCCCGCGACCTTGCCCATGTCGGCCGAGCAGATGCCGTCGCCGCCGAGCAGCTTCGCGCGCAACCCGCGCTGCTTCATCTGCTTGGCCATCGGCGCGCCCTGCGCCGCATAGCCGCCGAGGAAAATCACGTCGGGGTTGCTGGCCTTGATCTTGGTGAGAATGCCGAGGAAATCGCTGGCCGACGAGTTCGTGTACTCCTGGTCGACGATCTTGATCCCGCTCTCCTTCGCGACCTTCATGAACTGCTCGGCAACGCCCTGCCCGTATGCGGTGC
Source organism: Burkholderia sp. WTPI3 (assembly GCF_021483755.1). Taxonomy (NCBI): domain Bacteria; kingdom Pseudomonadati; phylum Pseudomonadota; class Betaproteobacteria; order Burkholderiales; family Burkholderiaceae; genus Burkholderia; species Burkholderia sp. WTPI3. The sequence continues at coordinate 21,274 of NZ_JAGIXF010000021.1, forward strand.
GGTCGTCGATCACGGCGGCCGTCTTCGCGTGCAGCGTGTGCGCGGCGAACGTGGCCATCGTGCCGCCGAGCTGTTCGTCGCTCGCGCCGATCCGGAAGATGTTCTTGAAGCCCTGGCGCGTGAGCGCCGGGTTCGACGCAACCGGCAACAGCGGCACGCCGGCATTGGCGTACACGCGCGACGCGGGAATCGCGACGCCCGAGTTGTATGGTCCGAGCACCGCGACGACGCCCTTGTCGATCAGGTTCTGCGCGACCTGCACGCCCGCTTTCGGGTCGGCCTGGTCGTCCTCGGACAGCAGCTTGAACGTGACGGTCTTGCCGGCAACCTTCACGCCCGCCTTGTTGAGCTCGTCGACGGCCAGCCGCACGCCATTTTCATTGTCCTTGCCATTGGCGGCCTGCGGGCCGGTCAGCGGCGCCGAATGGCCGATCATCACGACTTCCTGCGCGTGGGCGGAAGTCAGCGCGCCGGCGGCAATGGCCACCGAGAGTGCTGTAACGACGTGTCGCATGGCGTCTCCTGATTGGTTTTGTGTGAAACCAATGTATGTCACATCTGGTCAATAATCAAGCAATTTAAAAATTACCTTTTATAATCTGGTTTCTTTCAATACCAGAACAATGCGAAGAGTCATTTCGGCGCGATGTCGCGCCGCACGCGACGGATGTGCTGCTCCACATAGAACGCGGCCGCATCGGCGTCGCCGGACACGATCGCCTCGTAGATCAGCCGGTGCTCGGACACGTAGAGCCGGATGCGGCCCGCGTCGTAGATTCCGTCGTCCTTCAGCCGCTTCCACAGCGGCTGGTCCATCGTCTTCGCGACTTCGTCCGCGATCTTCACGATCAGCGCGTCGCCGGTCATCAGCGCGAGTTGCCGGTGGAACAGTCGGTCGCTCTCGTTCCACACCGCGCGCTGCTGCGGATCGTCGACGTCGGTGATGGTTTCCATCTGCGCAAGATAGCCCTCGGCGACGGGATCGGCGCGACCGTGCGCGGCCGCGAGGCGTGCGATCGCCGGTTCGAGAATGAGCCGCACGTCGAGCGTCGACGTCGGGCTGAAGTCCGCGTCCGGCGTGCCGTGCGTGTCGCCGCGCAGCGCGAGCACGTCGAGCGGCGCCGGCACGACGTAGGTGCCGGAATTGCGCTTCGTGAACACGAGGCCTTCGTTCTGCAGCGCGCCGAGCGCCTCCCGCACGGCCGGCCGGCCGACCTGGAACAGCGCCGCCAGTTCGCGCTCCGACGGCAGCCGGGAATCGGCCGCATAGCGCCCCGCGCGGATCTCGTCGCGGATCTTCTCGGCGACCTGCTCGTAGATCTGCAGCGGCCGGAAACCGGCTTCGGGCGACTCGGGACGGGCGGACATCATCGGCAGGCTCCTGCCCGGGCGGGCGTGGACGTGAAAGGGGTTCGCACTATACCGGAGCGACACCAGTGCCGATACGCGCAACAGCCCATCTGGACGGATATTAGAACCAAAATCGGCAATCCGCTCGATTTTCCGGATTGCGGGGCGACCTTAAACTGGTATAGATTTGATCCAGAACATTCGCTGTCGCGGTACCTGGCAGCCTCCGTGGCGAGCGCCCCCCCGCGCCCGTCGTCCATGCCCTCCGATGCAACCGACCTACACGATGACCGCCCTCTCCCGGATTCCCGCTTTCGACGCGACCGAAACGGCCGCGCTGCTCGACTACCCGGCGCTGCTCGCCACGCTCAGGCAAACCGTCGCCGAATATGCAGCAGGCGAAATCGTCAGCCCCGAGCGGCTGGTCGTGCCGCTGCAGGCCGGCGGCGTGATGCTGTCGATGCCGTCGAGCGCACGCGATCTCGCGATCCACAAGCTCGTGAACGTCTGCCCCGGCAACGGCGCGCGCGGGCTCCCGACGATTCTCGGCCAGGTGATCGCGTGCGATGCGACCACCGGCGCCATGCGCTTCGTGCTCGACGGCCCGACGGTCACCGGACGCCGTACGGCGGCCGTCACGGCACTCGGCATCCAGGCGCTGCACGGCACGGCGCCGCACGACATCCTGCTGATCGGCACCGGCAAGCAGGCGGCCAATCACGCGGAAGCGCTCGCGGCGATTTTCCCGGACGCGCGCCTGCACGTGCGCGGTTCGAGCGCCGACAGCGCAGCCGCGTTCTGCGCGGCGCACCGTGCGCAGGCGCCGCGGCTCGCGCCGCTCGACGGCGACGCGATTCCCGATGCGATCGACGTCGTCGTCACGCTGACGACGAGCCGCACGCCCGTCTATCGCGAAGCGGCGCGAGAGGGCCGGCTCGTGGTCGGCGTCGGCGCATTCACCGCCGACGCCGCCGAAATCGACGCCGACACCGTGCGCCATAGCCGGCTCGTCGTCGACGACCCGGCCGGCGCACGCCACGAGGCCGGCGACCTGATCGTCGCGCAGGTCGACTGGCGGCAAGTCGCGTCGCTCGCGGACGTGTTGCGCGGCGCATTCGAGCGCAGCGGCCCGCTGCTGTTCAAGAGCGTCGGCTGTGCGGCGTGGGATCTCGCCGCGTGCCGCACGGCGCGCGACGCACTGGACGCGCGCCTGGGCAACTGATTCGGCGGCAGCGCCCCGCTGCCTGCCGCATGCCCGTCATCGCGACGTACGCGCGCCGCCGCATGGCGGTACGCGTTGTAGGAATCGCCCTACAACACGGCGAAGCCGCCTACACAAACTTCCAATTCGGCCGATTTCCTTTTCGGCGGCGGGCCACGATACTGCCCGCATGAATGCCAGCCTGCCACCCACCACGCTCAGGGTATTCCTCGTCGATCATGCCGTCGCTGTCCGGCAACGGATCGCGCTACGCGTCGGCGCGATCGGCGGCGTCGTGGTCGTCGGCGAAGCGGAAGACGGCCAGGACGCGTGGGCCCACATCCGCAGCAGCCACGCGGACGTGGTCCTCGTCGACCTGCGGCTCGCGGACGGCAGCGGCCTCGACCTGATCGGGATGCTGTCAAAGGCGACGCCGCGCGTCGTCACGATCGTGCTGACGAATCATTCGGCAGCGGCATTCAGAGAGGCATGCGCGGCGGCCGGAGCCGATTACTTCTTCGACAAGACCGCCGAATTCGACGCCGCATGCCGTGCCATCGAATCCCTGGTGCACGCTCGCGCGCACCATCCCTGACCGAGCCAGAGTGACCCATGTCCACCGCCGCCACCTGTGCAGCCGACCCGTTCGTCGAGCCCCGGCCAACGCTTCCCCTCCGTGCGGTTGCGTCCGCCGACGCGGCCAAACATCCGGCCGCGCGCTGCTCCGTCTGCGCGATGCGCTCGATGTGCCTGCCGCCGGACCTGACGGCGGCAGAATACGGCCGGCTCGACGCGATCATCTGCGCGACGCGGCAGATACGCCAGGGCGACGCGCTGTTCCGCACCGGCGACCCGTTCCACAGCATCTACGCGGTGCGCGCGGGCTCGTTCAAGACGGTGATGATGCACCGTGACGGCCGCGAGCACGTGACGGGTTTCCAGATCGCCGGGGAAACGCTCGGGATGGACGGCATCGGCAGCGGCCAGCACTGCTGCGATGCGATCGCGCTCGAGGACAGCGTGGTGTGCGTCATCCCGTTCGGCGCGCTCGAAGCCGCTTGCCGCGAGATGAAGTCGATGCAGCATTTTCTCTATCAGATGCTGAGCAGCGAGATCGTCCGCGAATCGAGCCAGATGCTGCTGCTCGGCACGATGTCGGCCGAGCAGCGCGTCGCGCATTTCCTGCTGAACCTGTCGGCGCGCTTCGAGGCGCGCGGCTATTCGGCATCGGAATTCAACCTGCGGATGACGCGCGAGGAAATCGGCTGCTATCTCGGGATGAAGCTCGAAACCGTCAGCCGGATGTTCTCCCGGTTCCATCGCGACGCGCTCGTCGAAACGCGCGGCAAGCGCGTGCGGATCATCGACGCACAGGCGCTCGCGCAAGTCTGACCGGCGTCGGGGTTGCGTTCGCTTCATCGCGACGCGTCGCCGGTCGCGGCGCCACGCATCGCCTCCGCGACGTCGTCACCGCTGCAGCATGGCAGCGATGCCGGTGCACAGAGCCGGACATGACCTGATCCAGCCGCACGTCGCGAATCCGGCTCCCGTCGGCGGACGTGCGCGACTCGATCGCATCGATCGACGTGCCGCCGTTCACACGCTGAACGTCTGCGACGTCTTCATTTCGATCCACGTCATCCCGGCGCGCAGCCCTTCGATCGCCGCCTCGTGCTCGGTCGGATACGCGTGGCTGTGCTCGAACGTGTGATGAAAGCGCGCCGGCCCGGTGCCGTGCTCGACCGACACGCGACAGCGGAACTGGCCCGATTCGCACGGCCGCGTCTCGACTTCGACCGACCAGTCGCGTTCATGAATATTGCCCTGCAGTGTCATGCACCCTCCTGCGGGTATCAGTCGTCGAGCCGGAAGTGACCGCTATGCAGCAACACCGGCCGGCCGCCGATTTCGTCGAGCATTCGCCGTGCCATCGCCTCGATCGCCGGCCGGTGCGCGTCGAACGCACCCAGCAAATCCTGCTCGAGCAGCGATCGCGCGCCGAAATGGTCCTCCAGTGCTTCGGCCGTGACCGCGCACTGCACGCAGCGACCGTCGACCAGCGCCGAAAACGCGACGACCAGATCGCGTGCGCAGTATTCGGGCGGGTCCGGTGGAAAGGCAATCTGCATCTGTCCGCCTGTCATCGTCGTAACGACTCCGTGATCAGAGCATAGTGGTGTGCGCCGCCGCACGCTTGACTCACGTCAAGCGGTTCGCCCGGCCATGCGATGCCACGCGACATGACGCGCGGCCGGGCAGGTTCAGCCCGCGTCCGCGTCGATCGTCGCCCCGCGCTGCGCCAGCAGCTCGCGCAGCACGCTGCGATGGCAGCGATGCTCGTCTTCGCAGTAACAGCCGATCGAGAATGCGCTCGTTGCGGACAACGCCGCGAGCAGGTCGAGCACCTTCGGCGCGTCGCCATGCGCCATTTCCGCGCGGAAGGAACGCGTGAACGCGCGCCATTGCGCGTCGGTTTCGGCCGTCAGCGCCTGCGCGACGAGTTCGGCGCTCGGCGACAGCGTCGGCAGCCATACATCATAGTAGTTTCGCGACGCGAATTCCGCCTTCGGTACGCCGCGCGGCGGTCGCCGCACCGTGCCGATCCTCAGGCCCTCGCCGGGCGCGCGTGGCGTGCCCAGCCGTACGATTCGAATAGCCATGCCGCTCCTTCGTCGCGTTCGATCCCCCATCGTACCGCCGCGCCGCAGCCGCGCAAGAAAAAACCGGCTGCCTCCGCATGGAGACAGCCGGTTTCGGCGATGCGATCCGGCACGCGCCGGCGAACCGGTCAGACGCCGCTCTTCAGCACCTTGCCGATTGCATCCGCAACGATGCCGACGTTCGAGTCGTTCAGGCCCGCGACGCACATGCGGCCCGAACGCAGGATGTACACGCCGTGCACTTCGCGCAGCGCCTCGACCTGCGATTCGGTCAGGCCCGTGTACGTGAACATCCCGCGCTGCTTGACGTAGCGCGTCAGCGCCTCGCCGCTCACGTGGTCGCGCAGGCCGTCGTGGATCGACTGGCGCATCCGCGCGATGCGCCGGCACATCGCCGCGAGTTCCTCTTCCCACTGCTTGCGCAGCGCGGGCGTGTTGAGCACGGCCGCGACGACCTTCGCACCGTAGGTTTGCGGGTTGCTGTAGTTCGACCGCACCGCGCCGGCCAGCTGACCGAGCACGCGGTCGGCCGCGGCGGCATCCTCGCAGACGACGCTCAGGCCGCCGACGCGCTCGCCATACAGCGAGAAGTTCTTCGAGAACGAGTTCGCGACGAGCGCCGGCACGCCGCGGCGGGCCAGTTCGCGCACCGCGAACGCATCCGCGTCGAGCCCCGCGCCGAAGCCCTGGTACGCCATGTCGACGAACGGCAGCAGCCCGCGCGCCTCGATCACGTCGATCAGCTTCTCCCACTGGCCTTCGTCGAGATCGACGCCGGTCGGGTTGTGGCAGCACGCGTGCAGCAGCACGATGCTGCGCGCCGGCAGCGTGTCGATCGCCGCGAGCATCGCGTCGAACTTCAGGCCGCCCGTCGCTTCGTCGTAGTACGGGTACGTATTCACCGTGAAGCCCGCGCGCTCGAAGATGAAGCGGTGGTTTTCCCAGCTCGGATCGCTAAGCCACACTTGCGCGTCCGGGAAGTAGCGCTTCAGGAAATCCGCGCCGACCTTCAGCGCGCCCGAGCCGCCGAGCGTCTGCACGGTGGCAATGCGGCCGGCCGCACGCGCCGGGTGATCGGCGCCGAACACCAGCGACTGGACGGCGTCGCGATACGCGGCCAGGCCGATCATCGGCAGGTAGGGCTTCGGGCCGATGTCGCGCTGCAGCGCGGTTTCGGCTTCGCGCACGGCGTCCATCACGGGAATCCGGCCTTCGGCGTCGAAATAGATGCCGATGCTCAGGTTGACCTTCTGATCGCGCGGATCTTTCTGGAAGTTCTCGTTGAGCGTCAGGATCGGGTCGCCGGGGTACGCGTCGATGTGTTCGAACATGGCTATGTCGGTCTCGTTTGGAAGAATGATCGGTTGTGGCCTGGCCTGCGTGTCAGTGTCAGCGGATGGACGCGCCGTCGCGCACCGCGTAGACCGCATTCTTCTGACGGAAGCGATACCCGATCGCGAGCACCGCGAGCCATACCGGGATCAGGTACACCGACAGACGGAGATCCGGCGTCAGGTACATCACGACGAGAATGCCGGCCATGAACGCCAGGCACAGGTAATTCGTGAAAGGATAGCCCAGACTGCGGAAGGAAGTCTGCTCTCCGGCGATACGCTTGGCCTGGCGGAACTTCAGGTGGATCAGCGTGATCATCGCCCAGTTGATGATCAGCGCCGACACGACGAGGCCCATCAGCACCTCGAACGCCTTGCCCGGCATGAAGTAGTTGACCAGCACGCACACGCCGGTCGCGAGCGCCGACGCGCCGAGCGCGGCGAGCGGAATGCCGCGCTTGTTCACCGAGCACAGCACCTTCGGCGCATTGCCCTGCTTCGCGAGGCCGAACAGCATCCGGCTGTTGCTGTACACGCCGCTGTTGTAGACCGACAGCGCGGCCGTCAGCACGACCACGTTCAGCACGTTCGCCACCATGTTGCTGCTCAGCGCGTGGAAGATCAGCACGAACGGGCTGCCGCCGGAGACGACCTTTTCCCACGGATACAGCGACAGCAGCACGGCGAGCGCGCCGATGTAGAAAATCAGGATCCGGTAGATCACCTGGTTGGTCGCGCGCGGAATGCTGTGCTTCGGATCATCGGCTTCGGCCGCGGTGATGCCGATCAGCTCCAGCCCGCCGAACGAGAACATGATCGCCGCCATCGACATCACGAGCCCCGACACGCCGTTCGGGAAGAAGCCGCCGTGCTGCCACAGGTTCGCGACGGTCGCTTCCGGCCCCGCATGACCGCTCGCGAGCAGCCAGCCGCCGAAGCCGATCATCCCGACGATCGCCGCGACCTTGATGATCGAGAACCAGAATTCCGTCTCGCCGTACGACTTCACGCTCGCCAGGTTCAGCAGGTTGATCGCGACGAAGAACACCAGCGCCGACACCCAGGTCGGCACGCCCGGCCACCAGTACTGCACGTAGATCCCGACGGCGGACAGCTCGGCCATGCTGACGAGGATGTACAGCACCCAGTAGTTCCAGCCCGACAGGAAGCCGGTGAAGTGACCGACGTACTTGTCGGCGAAGTAGCTGAACGAGCCGGCGACCGGCTCGTCGACGACCATCTCGCCCAGCTGGCGCATGATGAAGAATGCGATGATGCCGGCCACCCCGTAGCCGAGCAGCACGGACGGGCCTGCCATCTTGATCGTCTGCGCGATGCCGAGGAACAGCCCCGTGCCGAGCGCGCCACCGAGCGCGATCAGCTGGATGTGGCGATTCTTCAGCCCCCGCTTCAGGCCGTCCTTCTCGTTTCCAGAAACCATGTCTTCTCCACTCTCTCCGCCCGCCGGAAGCGGTGCGGCGCGCCTCGGTGTGCCGGGCGCTGTTTTGCTATGCCGGCGACCGTTCGTGGAGCCACCGGGTTGGGGACTGCAATCTTCGCGTGGCAACGCCTGATGATTCGCGTCAACGGCCCCGCCAGACCGGCCGCCGACTGTCGTCTTCGCCGCATTGCTGCGGCCGCACACGAAAATCCGGCGTCAGTTTAGCGTCGCGACGACGAAATCGGGTTGCGTAACCTGCTCATGCAAACCCTACATTATGAGATAAGATTGCATCCAGGAGACAGATGAGGAAACAAAAATGCCTGAACCGGTTCTCGATCGCATCGATCGCCACTTGCTGTCGGTGCTGCAGGAGAACGGCCGCGCGTCGAACCTCGATCTGGCGAAGGCCGTCGGCCTGTCGCCCGCGCAGACACTGCGCCGCCACCGCCGGCTGGAAGAGATCGGCGCGATCCGCCGTTACGAGACGCGTCTTTGCCCCGATACGCTCGGTTTCGGCGTCACCGCGTTCGTGCACGTGACCATGGAGCGCGGGCATATCCGCGACCTGTCGAAGTTCCAGAAGCTGGTGTCGGATCTGGCGCAGATCCAGGAATGTTTCTCGGTGACCGGCGACATCGACTACGTGCTGAAGGTGGTCGCGCACGACCTGAAGGGGCTGTCCACGTTCCTGCTCGAGACGCTGATGCGCATTCCCGGCGTGAGCGGCGTGCATTCGAGCGTGTGCCTCGACGAGATCAAGTGTACGAGTGCGATGCCGGTGGAAAGCTAAAGCGTCGAGTGATGCACCGAGCCATGCGTCGTTCGATTGCCGTGTTTACCGCACCGCTTCAAACGCACTGATCAGCAACGAACCCGCCGCGATCACCGCGCACCCGGCCGCCCGGCGCCGCGTCAGCCGCTCGCCGAGATATACGCGCGCGATCAGCGCCGCGAACACCACGCTCGTCTCGCGCAACGCCGACACGGGGCCCATCGGTGCGCGATCCATCGCCCAGATCACGGTCCCGTACGCGAGCGCCGCAAATACGCCGCCGCACGCGGCCTTCGCCGTTTCGCCGACATCCTGCGCGAGCCGCAGCGACCCCGCCCGCAGCCGGTAGTACACGGCCATCATCAGCCCGGTCAGCACGAACATCCACGCGGTATAGCCGATCGTGCTGCCGCTTTCGCGTACGCCGATCCCGTCGACCACGCTGTATGCGGCAATCGACACGCCGGTCGCAAACGCGGTCGGCAACACCTGCGTCATCCGGTGCCGCGCACCGCGTCCTCCTTCCAGCCCGATCGCCATGATCCCCGCGCAAATCAGCACGAGCCCGCATTGCGCGCCCGCGCTCAGCCGCTCGCCGGCGAACGCCGCCGCGCCCAGGGTGACGAGCAGCGGCGCGGTGCCGCGCGCGACCGGATACGCGACGGTCAGGTCGCCGTGTTCGTACGCGCGCACCAGCAGCAGCGTATAGACCACATGAATCACCGCCGATGCGGCGACGCAGATCCAGCTCGCGAGCGAGATCGGCGCGGCGGCCGGCAGGAACAGCAGCGCGAACAGCCCGATCGCAATCTGCAGCACGGTGGCCGAACGCAGCCGGTCGCCGCTGCTGCGCACGAGCGCATTCCATGACGCGTGCAGGAACGCGGCACACAACACGGCAAACAAAACGGGAATCGGCACGCTGAATACTCGCTGACGGCCGGCAACGCGAAATCGTCGCCGCGGGCCGTACATCGTATGAATGCGTCACGCGATTGTCAAAAACGACCGGCTGCTCGACCGCCCGGCCGACCCTGCCCGCTGCGCGCTATCGCCCGCCGGACATGGCGCCCGGGGCAGTGACCGGGCCCCCGGCCGAATGTGTCGCAAAGGTGGCAGACACATCATACCTTTCCGTTGTCTTTCACCGCCCTCCGCGCCGTAATGAAATCGATACCGCAACGCAACCGCCGCGAAACCGCTCCGCCCCCATATCTTCATACCGGACTGTTTCAATGCCGGTGCTCTATCAACGAGCTCCGCGCCGAACCGACACGGCGACGGGGCCGATCTCCACCATCGCAAACCTATCTGGAGCTTCCCGATGTTCCGTCAAGCCTTGCTCGTCACCGCCTGCGCCGGCGCAACACTTGCGCTGTTCGCCTGCGGCGGCAGCGACGATCCCACGTCGACGCCCGCCGTGTCGTCGCAGGATGCGCTGAAGACCGCCACGCCGATCAAGCACGTCGTCGTGATCTATGGCGAAAACGTGTCGTTCGACCACTACTTCGGCACCTACCCGAACGCGTCGAACCCGTCGGGCGAACCGGCATTCACAGCGAAGTCCGGCACGCCGGCGGTCAACGGGCTGACCGGCACGCTGCTGAGCGCGAACCCGAACTTCACGAACACGGCCAACGGCACCGACGCCGCGAACCCGTTCCGCCTCGATCGCACGCAGGCCGCGACCGCCGACCAGAACCACGCATACACGGCGGAGCAGCAGGCCGAGGACAACGGCCTCGCCGACCTGTTCCCGAAATACACCGGCAAGGGCTCGTCCGGCGGCGCCGGCGCGTTCGGCACGAAGGGCCAGGTGATGGGCTTCTTCGACGGCAACACCGTCACCGCGCTGTGGAACTACGCGCAGCGCTTCGCGATGAGCGACAACGCATATACGACGGTGTACGGCCCGTCGACGCCGGGAGCGCTGAACGTCGTGTCGGGCCAGACCAACGGGATGCAGATCGTCAAGACGTCGGCACAGCCGTCGACGCTCGCGAAGAGCTCGTACTACATCAATGACGGCCAGGGCGGCTTCACGATGATCAACGACGTCGACCCGGGCTACGACGTGTGCTCGAGCACGACCGACCAGGCGATGATGACCGGCAAGAACATCGGCGACCTGCTGAACGGCGCGAAGATCACGTGGGGCGGCTTCATGGGCGGCTTCAACCTGTCGACGACCAACAGCAACGGCACGACGGGCTGCGCGCGCAGCACGATCGCCACCGCCGTGAACGCCGCGACGGCCGACTACATCCCGCACCATAACTGGTTCCAGTACTACGCGTCGACGTCGAACCCGCAGCACACGCGCCCGAGCTCGGTCGCGGCGATCGGCTCGAGCCTCGAAACCGACGGCAAGACGGCCGAACCGGCGAACCACCAGTACGACACCGACGACTTCTTCGCGGCAGTGAAGGCCGGCAACTTCCCGTCGGTCAGCTTCCTGAAGGCGCCGGCCGCACAGGACGCACACGCAGGCTATTCGGATCCGCTCGACGAGCAGGCGTTCGTGACGAAGGTCGTCAACTTCCTGCAGCAACAGCCCGACTGGCAGAGCACGGCCGTGATCGTCACGTATGACGACTCGGACGGCTGGTACGACCATGCATACACGACGCCGACCCGCTCGTCGTCCGACGCGGTCGACCAGGTGAACGGCAACGGCAAGTGCGGCTCGGGCGGCACCACCGGCGTGAACGGCGGCACCGTGAACGGCCGCTGCGGCCCGGGTGTGCGCATTCCGCTGGTCGTGATCTCGCCGTACGCGAAGCAGAACTACGTCGACCACACGCAGATCGACCAGGCATCCGTCGTGCGCTTCATCGAGGACAACTGGCTCGGCAGCCAGCGCATCGGCGGCGGCTCGTTCGATGCGTCGGCGGGCGATCTGCGCGGCCTGTTCGACTTCTCGTCGAAGCCGAATACGGCGCCGTTGTATCTAGATCCGACGCAAGGCACCGTGCTGAGCGCAGCGCCGGCGATCTGACCGGCATTGCATAACACGTAGCAGCACGCAGCAGGCCGGCGCATCGTGCGCCGGCCGTTTCCATTCAACGCGCCGCTTCGTGCGGCGCCCGCACTCCGACTTTCGACCGACAGCATGACAGCTCGTCCCGCGTACCCGTCTCCCGACGCATCCGGCGCCGCCGCGCCGCGTTCCCCTTCCCGCGCGCTGCGCCGCGCGGCGCTCGCGCTCGGCGCGGTCGTGCTCGGCTACGGCGCGTTCGCAATCGCGTTTCCGGCCCGCACGCCGGCGGCGATCGGCGAGCTCGTCGCCGACTGGACTGGCGCGAATCCGCATCCGGTCGTGCTGCAGCGCCCGGCCGCTCAGCCGCTGTCCGCGGTCGCGCAACTGGGGCGCGCGCTGTTCGTCGATCCGTCGCTGTCGGCCTCCGGCAAGCAGTCGTGCGCGTCGTGCCATAGCCCCGATCACGCGTACGGCCCGCCGAACGGGCTCGACGTGCAGCCGGGCGGCCTCGCGATGACGCAGCAGGGTTATCGTCCGCCGCCGTCGCTGATGTACCTGTACCGGCAGCCCAACTTCAGTATCGGCCCCGACGCCGGCGAAAACGACGCTGCGCCGAGCGTCGCGCAGCAGGCCGCGTCGGCGGCCGGCGTCGTCAAGGCACAGAAGGTGGCCGGCACGTCGGCCGCACCGCAGCTCGTGCCGCAAGGCGGCATGTTCTGGGATGGCCGCGCCGATACGCTGCAGCAGCAGGCGTTCGGACCGCTGCTGAATCCGGTGGAAATGGCGAACGCAAGCATCGACGACGTCGCGCGCAAGCTCGCGCAGTCGTCGCATCGCGCGCAGTTCGAGCAGTTGTTCGGGCCGCGCGTGTTCGACAGCCCGCAGCTCGCGGTATCGGAGGCGATGTTCGCGATCGCGCGGTATCAGGTCGAGGATCCGTCGTTCCACCCGTACAACAGCAAATACGATCGCTGGCTCGAAGGCCGCGCGCGCCTCACGCAGGCCGAGCTGCACGGGCTGCGGCTCTTCAACGATCCGGACAAGGCCAATTGCGCCGGCTGCCACCTGTCGAAGCCCGGCAAGGACGGCTTGCCGCCGATGTTTACCGACTATCAATACGAGGCGCTCGGCGCGCCGCGCAACCGGCAGCTCGCGCAGAACCGCAACCCGGCGTTCTACGATCTCGGCGTGTGCGGACCGTTCCGCGAGGACCTGAAGGACCAGACGCAGTATTGCGCAATGTTCCTCACGCCGACGCTGCGCAACGCCGCAACGCGCCACGTGTTCTTCCACAACGGCGTGTTCCATACGCTCGACCAGGTGATGGCGTTCTACAACGAGCGCAGCATCTCGCCGCAGAAGTTCTATTCGCGCGGCGCGGACGGCAAGATCGACGAATACGACGATATTCCGGCGAAGTACCGTGCGAACGTCGACGTGACCGATGCGCCGTTCGATCGCAAGCCCGGCGACAAGCCCGCGATGACCGCGCAGGACATCAAGGATATCGAAGCGTTTCTCGGCACGTTGACCGACGAGCCGGCCCGCTGAGCGGCGGCGGGCCACCGCGCGGCGTCAGCAGCGCGCGCGGATGCAGAGGAAGGCCGGCGACAGCGACAGCTCCGCATGGAGCCGTTCCGACACGGCCTTCATCTCGGGCAGCGGCAGCGGCTCGACGAAGCGCTCCAGCCGCCAGCCGGCGTCGGCGAGCGCATTCAGGATGTCGGCAAGCGGGCGGCGCCATGCCTCGACATACGGCTTCGGTTCGCCGAAACCCGACCAATGAATGCCGAACCGGTTCGTGTCGAAGTACGTGCCCTCCCCGTGCGTGCGCTCGTCCATCCAGTCGCGCATCGGATGGGCCATCGAGAACGCCAGCGTCGCGCCCGGCCGCGCGACGCGCCTGAATTCCCGCAGCGTCGGCGCGAGATCGCGCAGATAGTCGAATGCGAGCGAGCACAGGACCTTGTCGAATGACCGGTCGGGCAGCCAGTCGAGCGGCGCCGCGAGATCGCCTTCCGCGACGTCGACCGCGAGCCCCGCGCAGCGGGATTTCGCGAGTGCGATCATTTCGGGCGTAATGTCGAACGCATGGACGGTCGCACCGCGGCGCGCGAGGTGCTCGCTGCAGATGCCGGGCCCGCAGCCGGCGTCGAGCACCGTCAGGCCGTCGACGTCGCCGAGCAGCGCCAGCGTCGCCGGCCGTTCGTAGAGTGCGTTGTGCGCCTTGGTCGGCGCGATGTCCGCATAGCGTTGCGCGAAACTCGCGTACGCGCGGCGGGCGGACGGTTCGTTCGGGTCGGTCATGCGGCGTCCGTCGGGAGAATCGGAGTGTCGATTCTGCCCGATCGGCGCGCGGACGGCGACGTTCGAACGTCACCGCTTATCGCGGGTTCTCGGCCCGGTACGTGCTGTTCGGGCGCAGGACGAGCTTCTTCTCGGCGGCGTCCAGTGCCTTGCCGTGATACAGATCCATGCACTTCAGGTAGTCGAACCTGACGTCCGCGACTTCCGATTCGACAACCGGATTCCGGTAATCACGTGCAAGGTATTTCGCCACCAGCGCGTGCACGACGTCCGGTGCGCGCTCCAGGTCGTAGTAGGTCCAGTCGCGCAACGCGTTCGTGCTGCTGCCGATATCCTTGCTCACGGCGGGCGCCTGCGCGTAGGCGGTAGCCAGGCACTGCGCGAGCACCATGTCCTTGAAGTTCTGGAGGTAGGTCCGTGAGCCGGCTTCCGGCGACGTTCGGGTTGCCTCCTTCGCCGACACCGTTGCAGGATGAAGCGCAGCACATGCCAGTGCGGTCGCGATCCAGGCTCCCTTCATGACAGACTCCAAAAATCCGCACGATCCGTACGATAGCGTGCGCCTGGTTCATTGAAATAGCAGTGGTCGTACACGTACGTCCATTGAACAACGTTGCATGGCCCTGAGCATCACGCCAGCCGGACACCTCGAACAAGATGACGCCCTGTCGGCCGGCCAGCGGCCCACCGTTCGACGGCGGATAATGGACTCCGTCCGACTTCCCCCAACGCTGTTCGAGAAATCGAATCAAGTCACGAACGCGAAAAAAGTATTGCCGATTGTCTCCGCCCGATACCGTTTGCTCGGGAACTCGGGGAATCACCATGCCGGCCTCTCCGAGGATGTAGCTCATTCTCACCGCACAGATGTTGCTCCATCGTTCCGAAGGATTCGGATTATTGACGTTCTTCTCAACGTATCCACCGATCACTTTCGCGGCCCGCTCGCCGGAATTGGCCGGATCATAAATGCGCTGGGACGCCGCCCACGCAACGGCAAATGAAGGTCGTTTCACTTCGACTCCTTGTCATCGGAATTAACTTGGTTGGCTGGAGTGCATGGGAAAATCACCGCGACTCATGGTTTCCCGAAACGCTTCGGGTCCTTCATCCCGTACATCATGCTGCACTCACTGAAAGCGTTTTGTAATAATAATCGGGCGATACCTGTCCTGCCCTCGCCCACCTCCCGCGAAGCACCCCCTCGTTTTCCCCAACCCCGACCGTCTTGACTCCCGTCGCCCGATCGACAACACTTCGCACATCGCAAGTGTGATCACAGATCGCAGATCAAACCCAGGAGACCCCCGCCTTGGCGCCTCGTATCGTCCCGCCCGCACTGAAAGCCATCGAATCGGAAACGATGGCCGACAAGGTCTATCAGCAACTGCGCGAAGCGCTGATGAGCGGCCGTTTCGCGCCTGGCCAGGCGCTGAGCCTGCGCAGCGTCGCCGAGGCGGTCGGCTCGTCGACGATGCCCGTGCGCGCCGCGCTCACGCGGCTGCGCGCCGAGCGCGCGCTGGTCGACGGCCCGAATCGCGCGCTCGTCGTGCCGCCGATGACGCTCGACATGCTCGATGAACTGCGCGACGTGCGGATCGCACTCGAAGGCTGCATCGCCGAACGCGCCTGCGCACGCATGACCGACGCTCAGATCGCCGCCGTCCGCAAGACCTGCGAAACGATGCAGGCACAGGTCGAGGCCGGCCGTTCGCGCGCGTACCTGCAGAGCAATTTCGCGTTCCACAGCGCGATCTACGCGCACGGCGCAAGCGAAAGCACGCTCGCGATTGTCGAGAACCTGTGGATGCGCGTCGGGCCGTTCCTCAACATGGTCGCGCTCGATATCCCGCACATGCGGCGCTCGATGGATGCGCACCGCGCGATCGTCGATGCGCTCGAACGGCGCGACGGTGCCGGCGTGCGCGCCGGCATCGCGCTCGACATCGGCGGCGCGGCGCACGATCTCGCCGAGACGTTGCGGGCCGAGCAAACCCCGCGGCGCGCAAACGCAAAGCCGTAGCGGCCGCATTGCGCAGCAGCCGGTCCGGCGGCGGCGCATCCGATACAACTTCAACGATGGAGACAACCCGGCATGACAGCTTCCGACCTGCTGAAACCCTATGACGGCCTGCGCGTCCTGGTGACGGGCGGCGCCTCGGGCATCGGTCTCGAGATCGCCGACGCGTTCGCCGAATGCGGCGCGCGCGTCCACGTGTGCGATGCATCGCAAGCCGCGATCGCGGCGCTGGCGGACCGGCCGTCCCGCCCGGCGATCAGCGCGACGCTGGCCGACGTAGCCGATCCGGCCGCGGTCGAGCGCGTGTTCACGGACGTAGCGGCGGCACTCGGCGGCCTCGACGTGCTGGTCAACAATGCGGGCATCGCGGGCCCGACGGCCGGCATCGACGAAATCGATCCGGTGCAGTGGGAGCAAACGGTCGCGATCAACCTGACCGCGCAATTCCAGTTCGCGAGGCGCGCGGTGCCGCTGCTGCGCGACGCGAAGCACGGTGGCGCGATCATCGCGCTGTCGTCGGTCGCGGGGCGGCTCGGCTACGCGTTCCGCACACCGTACGCGGCGACCAAGTGGGCCGTCGTCGGCCTCGTAAAAAGCCTCGCGATCGAGCTCGGGCCGCTCGGCATCCGCGTGAACGCGATTCAGCCCGGCATCGTGCGCGGCCCGCGGATGCGTCGCGTGATCGAGGCGCGCGCGCAGCAGCTCGGCATTGGCTACGACGAGATGGAGAAGCGCTATCTCGAGAAGATCTCGCTGCGGCGCATGACCGATCCGGCCGAGATCGCCGCGACCGCGCTGTTCCTGTGCTCGCCGGGCGGACACGGCATCACCGGGCAGGCGATTTCCGTCTGCGGCAACGTCGAAGTGCTCTGACGCTTCTCTCGCATCGCTCACCGAAAGGAATCCATCCGTGGCAAACGCTCGCAAAGTCATCATCACCTGTGCGCCGACCGGCGCGATCCACACGCCGTCGATGTCGCCGTACCTGCCCGTGACGCCCCATCAGATCGAGACAGCCGCTGTCGCGGCTGCCCAGGCCGGCGCCGCAATCCTGCATCTGCACGCACGCAACCCGTCGGACGGCAAGCCGACGCAGGACCCCGCCGTGTTCGCCGAATTCCTGCCGCGCATCAAGGCGCAAACCGACGCAGTGATCAATCTCACGTCGGGCGGCAGTCCGCACATGAGCGTCGATGAACGGCTGCAGCCGGCGCTGCATTTCCAGCCCGAGATCGCATCGCTGAACATGGGCTCGATGAACTTCGGGCTCTATCCGATGCTCGAGCGCTTTCGCGAACTGAAGCATCCGTGGGAACGCGAACATCTCGAGAAGAGCCGCGACCTGGTGTTCAAGAACACGTTCGCCGACATCGAGACGATCCTCACGCGCTGCGGCGCGAACGGCACGCGCTTCGAATTCGAGTGCTACGACATCTCGCACCTGTACAACCTCGCCCATTTCGTCGACCGCGGGCTCGCGAAACCGCCCTTCTTCGTGCAGAGCGTGTTCGGCCTGCTCGGCGGCATCGGCGCGCACCCGGAAGACCTGATGCACATGCGCCGAACGGCCGACCGCCTGTTCGGCGACGATTACGTGTGGTCGATTCTCGGCGCGGGCCGCAACCAGATTCCGCTCGCGACGATCGGCGCCGCCCAGGGCGCGAACGTGCGTGTCGGGCTCGAGGACTCGCTCTGGATCGCGCCCGGCAAGCTCGCCGAATCGAGTGCAGCGCAGGTGCTGAAGATACGACAGGTGCTCGAGGGCCTGTCGCTGGATATCGCAACACCAGCCGAGGCGCGCGCGATGCTCAAGCTCAAGGGCGGCGACGCGGTCAATTTCTGATCGCCGGGTAACGCCCGCACCCGCCCTGCATCAGGACCCGCAAGCGCAGAGACAAGGCGACGGCCCGCGCCGGCGCCAGGACGCCCTTCATCGCCCCGCTCCCGTCGAGCGCCGCCGGCGCGGCTCCGTCGTCTGCTCCTCCGCTGCGCGCGACGCAGCGGCCTCTGTCGAACGCGGCGCGCCGTGCTTGCCGTGTGCGCCCGTTCGCCTTTACCGGAGTCGTCCGCATGTCCACTCACCACGCCCAGGCACTGCCTTCCGCCGCCTGCGACGCAAGTGCGTCGCTGAACCGGCTGCTGTTTCGCAAGCTGATGCCGCTGCTGATCGCCGCCTATGTCATCAGCTTCCTCGACCGCACCAACATCGCATTCGCCAAACACTCGATGGGTGTGGATCTCGGCATTTCATCCGCCGCCTACGGGCTCGGCGCGGGTTTGTTCTTCCTCACCTACGCACTGTTCGAGATCCCGAGCAACCTGATCATGCACCGCGTCGGCGCTCGCTTCTGGATCACGCGGATCATGATTACCTGGGGTGCGCTGTCGATCGCGATGGCATTCGTCGGCGGCCCGACGTCGTTCTATGTGATGCGTCTGCTGCTCGGCGTCGCCGAAGCCGGGCTGTTTCCGGGCGTGATGCTGTATCTCACGTACTGGTTCGGTCGCGAGGAACGTGCGCGCGCGACAGGCTATTTCCTGCTGGGCGTGTGCATTGCGAACATCGTCGGCGGGCCACTCGCCGGCGCGCTGATCGAACTCGACGGTTCGCTCGGCTTGCACGGCTGGCAATGGCTGTTCGTCGTCGAAGGGATTCCCGCGATCCTGCTCGCCTTCGTCGTCTGGATGCGCCTGCCGGACCGCCCCAGCAGCGCCCCGTGGCTCTCCCCCGAAACCGGTCGGGCGCTCGAACGCACGCTGGCGGCCGAACAGGATGCCGGTGTTGCCGCCCACGGCGGCCACGCATTCGGCGCCGCGCTGCGCGATCCGCAGATCTGGCTCGCGATCTTCGTGTACTTCTGCCACCAACTGACGATCTACACGGTGATCTTCTTCCTGCCGGGCATCATCGGCGCATCAGGGCGTTTCTCGCCGTTCGCGGTCGGATTGCTGACCGCGTTGCCCTGGCTCGCCGCCGCGCTCGGCGCAGCAACGCTGCCGCGCTTCGCGCGCGAGTCGCACCATTCGCGCCGGATACTGTGTGCCGGGCTTGTGGTGATGGCAGCGGGGATGGTCGGCGCCGCGCATGCGTCGCCGGTGGCCGGCCTCGCTTGCGTGTGCGTCGCCGCGTCGATGTTCTTCGTCGTGCAGTCGATCGTATTCACGTTTCCCGCGTCCCGACTCGCGGGCAGCGCGCTGGCCGGCGGCCTCGGTCTCGTGAACACGTGCGGGCTCCTCGGCGGCTTCGTCGGCCCGACTGTCGTCGGCGCTATCGAACAGGCGACGGGCAATGCAAAGAACGGGCTCACGCTGCTCGCCGCAGCGCTCGTCGTCGCGGCGTTCGCAAGTCTTGCGCTGCGCCACGGGCACGAACGGCCCGATGCGCGCTCGAACGACTGAGCTTCCGCGCGATTCAAACCGGCGCGATGCGGCGACCCCGTCTCGTCCGCATCGCGCCGCGCACCGTCAGAACAGATACATCCCCGCGACGAACACCACGCCCGAGAACAGCAGTGTCGTCACGCAGTACCCCATGATGTCGCGCACGCCGAGCCCGGCGATCGCGAGCGCGGGCAGCGCCCAGAACGGCTGCGCCATGTTGGTCCACGCCTCGCCGTACGCGATCGCCATCGCGGCCTTGCCGAGATCGGCGCCGAGCGCCTGCGCGGCCGGCATCACGAACGGGCCCTGCACGACCCAGTGGCCGCCGCCCGACGGCACCGCGAAGTTGATCACGGCCGAGCTGAGGAACGCGAGCAGCGGGAACGTGTGCACGTTCGCGATATCGACGAACCACTTGGTGATCACGCCCGCGAGACCCGAGTGATCCATCAGCGCCTGGATGCCCGCATAAAACGGGAACTGGATCATGATCCCCGACGCACCGCGCGCCGCGCCGGCCACCGCACGCGCATAGGCCATCGGCGTGCGGTGCAGCAGGATCCCGGCCGCGAGGAACGCGAGGTTCACTGTGTCGATGTCGAGCGCGAAACCCTTCTGCATGAAACGCAGCACCAGGAACACCGCGCACAGCGCCGCGACGAAGATCGACAGCGCGCGGCTCTCTTCCAGTCGTTCGGCGAACGTCGCGTCGGGTCCGAGCTGACGCTCGACGCTCGGCGGCTCCGCGAGCAGCGCCGGGTCGACGCTGACGACCTCGCCGGGCTTCGGCATCATCATCCGTGCGAGAAACGGCAGCATCACGATCAGCCCGATCGTGATGAACGCGTTGTAGCCGGTGAAGATCGTGTGCGACACGGGAATCAGCCCGATGGTCTTTTCCATCGGATTGCCCTTCGTCGCGGCGACGAGCGGGACCGAACCCGACAGCCCGCCGTGCCAGCTCAGGAAGCCCATGTATGCGGACGCGACGAGCAACCGGTAGTCGCTGCCGGCCACGCGGCGCGCGACTTCACGTGCGAGCATCGCACCGAGCACGAGACCGAAGCCCCAGTTGATCGCACAGGCAAGCGCGCCGACGAACGCGACGAGCATCACGCCCTGCCCCGGCGTGCGCGCGGTGCTTGCGAGCGCAACGAGCATGCGTCGCACGGGCGGCGAGCTCGCGAGCGCGTGGCCGGTGACGAGAATCATCACCATCTGCATCGAGAACGCGAGCAGGTTCCAGAAGCCGGAACCCCACATCGTCGTGAGTTGCGCGGGCGTGTTCGGCGTGAGGCCAAACGCGAGCGCGAACGTGACGATCGTCAGCAGGATCGCGAAAATCAACGGGTCGGGCAGCACGCGGTGGACCACCTGCGTGAAAAAGCGGGAAATGCGTTGAATCAACTTGAGCTCCTCGTTTCCTGACAGGGACGTCCGCGCGTGTGGTTCGTTGTTCGGTGCGCGGAATCGCGCGGATTCTTGCACAGAACCGAAAGACGCGCTTCGGCGTGCGCCCCGGCGTGATCCGGCAGCGATACGCGCGAGAAACGGATGAGAAACGGGCGAGGAAACGGGGAAAAAACGACTGCGGCCGGCTCGGGCTCCGCCTGCGAGGATGATGGATAACGGCGCAGCTCAGCGAGCAGCCGTCGCCGGCGTACCGACCATCGCCATCGCATTCGCACGCCGCTCCGCCAGCTTCTGCGCGAACCGGTACGCAACGAGCGAACCGGCCACCGCCAGCAGCATCGGCACGAGACTGTCGTGATTCGCGTGCGTGAATTCGAGCAGCAGCACGACGGCCGTGATCGGCATCTGCATCGACGCAGCGAGAAAC
Source organism: Burkholderia sp. WTPI3 (assembly GCF_021483755.1). Classification (NCBI taxonomy): domain Bacteria; kingdom Pseudomonadati; phylum Pseudomonadota; class Betaproteobacteria; order Burkholderiales; family Burkholderiaceae; genus Burkholderia; species Burkholderia sp. WTPI3. Next base: position 42,563 of record NZ_JAGIXF010000021.1, read on the forward strand.
GCGGTCGCGCCGATCAGCGCGCATCCGCCGATCGACGCGCCTGGCCACACGAGGCTCCACAGCCCGCCGAGCACGACACCCAGCAGCGCGCCGTTCGCGAGGCCCGGCGTCAGCAACCCGCCCTCGGCACCCGCGCGCAAACTGCCCGCCTCGATCAGCACCTTCAGCACGAGCAGCGCGGCGGCAAGACCGATCGTCAGCGAGCCGTCGAAACCCAGCGAAGCCGGTCCCTTGCCATTGCCGAGCAGTTGCGGAAACCGCGTCGCAAGCACACCGATCACCGCGAAGTTGATCAGCGCGAGCACCGGCAGCAGCCGGCCCTTCGGCGCATCGGCCCGCGCACGGGTCGTAAGCCGCACGAAGCCATACGCGGCGAAGCCGAACAGCGGCCCGCAGACGATCGACCATGCGACGAGCGGCGCGCTCAGCACGAACGGCGGCACCGCGTACTGGTGTTCGTTGCCGAGACCGATCCACGCCACGACCGCCGCGATCGCCGACGTGACGATCGCCACGACCAGCGCGCGCATGTCGAACGTGCCGAGCAGCACTTCGAGCACGAACACGGCGCCGCCGAGCGGCACGTTGTAGACGGCCGCGAGGCCGGCGCCCGCGCCGCACGCGACCATCAGGCGACAGTCGGCGGGCGTGAGCCCCGCCCGGTGCGCGAGCCGCCCGGCCAGCAGCGAGCCGATCTCGCGCGGCGCGACTTCGCGGCCGAGCGGCGAACCGAGCGCGACGGTGACGATCTGCAGCAGCGCGTGAACCGCCGTGCTGACGAACGGCATCCGCGGGTCGGCCGCGCGAACCGCACGGCGAATGCTGACCAGCGGCCGCCCGTATCGATAAAGCGCCCACCAGCCGCCGCCCGCGACGAGCCCGCACACGACCAGCACCGCCAGCCTGCGCAGCGGATCGGCCCGGGTCACGCCCGTGAGGAAGCTCTCGGTGCCAACCGCGTGCTGGAGGCTGTAGCCGTAGGCGACATGCTGGATCGCGTGCAGCAACAGCGCGAGCAGCATTCCGCCGAAGCCCGCGCCGAAGCCGGTCAGGACCGTGACGACGGCGATCCGTGCAAACGGGCTGGTGGACGGCGAAGAAGACGCGGAAGCGAACGGGAGATCGGGGCGCATGAGGTCGGCGAACGAGGATCGAAAGACGGCGCGCACCATGCACGCCGCCGTCAGGACCGCATCGTAGGCCTCGGCTTATCATGCGACAAACGTATTTTTCTGATCAACTCATGTATTTTTAGAATACTGTGGTGACGGCGCACCGCGACGGGCGCGCCGCCCCGTCATGGCGTCACTCTGAATAAGTCACCCGCTCCGGCTCGCGTCGCATGATTACCTTCCCGTGCCGTACCGAGAGCGTGGCCTTCGCCTGCCGGCGCACCGCTTCGTAATCGCTGCCCGCGTCGAGCACGACGAGGTTTGCCGGACGCCCGACCGCGATCCCGTAACCGTCGCCGAGATGCATCGCCGTCGCGCTGTGATCGGTCACGAAGTCGAGGCAGCGCTGCAAGTCCTGGTAGCCCATCATGTGGCAGATATGGAGCCCCGCATCGAGCACCCGCAGGATGTTGCCGTTGCCGAGCGGATACCACGGATCCTTGATCGAATCCTGCCCGAAGCACACGTTCAGGCCCGCGCGGTCGAGCTCCGCGACGCGCGTGACGCCGCGCCGCTTCGGAAACGTGTCGAAACGCCCCTGCAGGTGGATGCTCTCGGTCGGGCACGAGATGAAGTTGAGCCCCGCGCGCTTGAGCAACCGGAACAGCTTCGAGCAATACGCGTTGTCGTACGAACCCATCGCGGTCGTGTGGCTCGCCGTCACGCGCGCGCCCATCCCGCGTACGCGCGCTTCTTCCGCGAGCACTTCGAGAAAGCGTGAATGCGGATCGTCGGTCTCATCGCAGTGCACGTCGACGAGGCAACCGGTGCGCTCGGCCAGATCCATCAGGAAGCGGATCGAACTGACGCCCTGCTCGCGGGTGTTCTCGAAATGCGGAATCCCGCCGACGACATCCGCGCCAAGTTCGATCGCCTGCGCCATCAGCGCGCGCCCGTCGTCGAACGATTCGATGCCTTCTTGCGGAAACGCGACGATCTGCAGATCGACCAGCCCGCGCGCCTCGTCCTTCACTTCGAGCATCGCCTTCAGCGCGGCCAGCGTCGGATCGGTGACATCGACGTGCGTACGCACGTGCTGGATGCCGTGATCGCGCAGCATGCCGATCGCCGTGTGCGCACGCGTCTTCGTATCTTCGTGCGTGATCGTCGCCTTGCGTTCGGCCCAGCGCTCGATCCCCTCGAACAGCGTGCCGCTCATGTTCCAGGCCGGCTCGCCGGCCGTGAGCACGGCATCGAGATGGATATGCGGCTCGACGAGCGGCGGAATCGCGAGGCGCCCGCCCGCATCGACATCGTCGGCGCCGACGGGCGTGACCGGCGCGGTTTGCGCGTCGATCCGCGCGATCTTGCCGGCGTCGATGCCGATCGTGAACAGTCCGTCGCGGTCGCGCAGGCGTGTATTGAACAGGTTCATGTGGGTCCAGGCGTCATGCGGCCCCGGCGGGCCGCGTGGTGGGGAAACCGGTTCGGGCAAGGCGCCCGGCCGTTATCTGAAATCCTCGATCTTGAGGCCGGTCGCCGCGCTCATCTCCTCGTTCGACACATCGCGCACGTGCTTGCCGAACGTCCATACGTGCCGGCCCGGGTCGCGGGCGCGATACACACGCTCGCCGTAGAACTGGTCGGCCGGCGCCTGCAGGATCTCCGCACCGGCGGCACGCGCGCGTTCGCAATGCGCGTCGATGTCCGCGTCGTCGGGAAGATGCACGCGAACGCTCTGCGTGTTCCGGTCGCCGGTATCTTCCGGCGACGCGATGAAATCGGCCCACGAACCGCCGACCATGACGACACCGTCGCCGAATTTCATTTCGGCGTGGGCGATGTCGCCTTCCGGCGTGGTGACGACGATCAAGCGCTGGAAGCCGAATGCGCGCTCGAGCCACGCGAGCGCGGCTTTCGGGTCGCGATAGCACAGCGCGGCGCTGAAGGACGGACGGCGAGGCGTGGTCATGGGGTGTCTCCGGATCCTGTCGTCGGATTGCTCATTCTCCACGCACCCGCCGCGGCGATCAACTCCCGCCCCGGAGACGCCCGTGTTGTCGATGCGCGACACGGGGTGCGCGGCCGCCGCGCGCCACATACCTCATCGTCATGGAAAACCCATGACCCGCCGGGCTCACGCCGGTTTGTGAACGCCGTGTGACGCACTCTTGCGCGACTCGCAACGGTGCCCTCGCACACCCGCCGCCGAAATCGGTCGAACGCGCCCCTACACTTGCGCCGAACTTGATCGATAGTCCCACACGCAGGAGTCCTTAAATGAAAAAAACCACCGCCACCGTCGCATGCACCGTCGTGCTGTTCGCCCCGCTCGCCCATGCGCAGAGCTCGGTCACGCTGTACGGCCTGATCGATGCCGGCATCGCGTACACCAACAACGCCGGCGGCGCGGCCCAGTGGCGCATGGCCACGGGCACGATCAACGGCAGCCGCTTCGGCCTGCGCGGAACCGAAGATCTCGGCGGCGGCGTGAAAGCGCTGTTCGTGCTGGAGAACGGCTTCAACGCGAACAATGGCGGGCTCGGCCAGGACGGCAAGCTGTTCGGCCGCTTCGCGTACGTCGGCCTGAGCGGCAACGGCTACGGCACGCTGACGCTCGGCCGCCAGTACGACACGCTGGTCGACTTCGTCGGGCCGCTGTCCGCCACGGCCGGCGACTTCGGCGACACGGGCTTCGCCCATCCGTTCGACAACGACAACCTGAACCATTCGGTGCGCATCAACAACGCGGTCAAGTACACGAGCGACACGATCGCGGGCTTCAAGGTCGGCGCGCTGTACGGCTTCTCGAATTCGACGAACTTCGCCGGCAACCGCGCGTACAGCGTCGCGGCGAGCTACACGAACGGCCCGTTGAAGCTGGCCGGCGCTTACCTGCAGATGAACGGCACGAAGGGCTCGACGAGCGCGAGCGCCGGCGCGACCGATGTGGCCGAAGCGAAAAGCGTGAGCCAGGGCGGCTGGTCGGTCGGCGCGGATCGCATGCGTGCGTATGGCGGCGGCATCGGCTACGTGTTCGGCCCGGCGACGGTCGGCTTCGTCTATACGCGCTCGCAGTACGACAACTCGGGTTCGTTCGGCTCGACCGGCCAGGTCGCGTTCAACAACTTCGACGTGAACGTGCGCTATGCGCTCACGCCGGCCGTCAGCCTCGGTGCGGCATACGTGTACACGGACGCCTCCGTATCGAACCCGGACAGCAGGCACGGCACCGATCCGAAGTGGCACCAGGTCGACCTGCAGGCCGTGTACAAGCTGTCGCGCCGCACCGACGTGTACGCGGAAGCGATGTACCAGCACGCCTCGGGCCGCGGCTACCAGGCGTTCATCAACACGTCGGGCGGCGCATCGAGCACCGCGAACCAGATCGTCGGCACGATCGGCATGCGCACGCGGTTCTGATCGGTATCGGCAAGCGTTGCCCGCCGGCAACGAATCCGTCGCACCCAGCGGGTTCGTTCGACGCGGGCGGCACACGCCAATGTTGTGCCATCTGGAAAGATGCCTGCCTGGAATCGGGGTTTTTGCGATCGCGCGCGCTGCATAGACTGACGTCGACGGTTCGGATCGAACCTCGATCGCCGAACCGGCCACACACCCGTCTACAGGAGAACATCGTGAAATCGCTCGTCGTTACCGCCGCCGCTGCCGTGCTGCTCGCTGCACCGGCCCTGTCGTTCGCCCAGTCGGCCCAGTCGCACGTCACGCGTGCGCAGGTGCTGCAGGAACTGGTCGATCTCGAGTCGGTCGGCTACAACCCGGCGCGCGGTGAAGTGGGCAACTATCCGGAAGACATCCTCGCCGCCCAGGCGCGCCTGAATGCGAAGCGCGTCGCGCAACGCGAAGCCGCGCAAGCCGCATACGGCCCGGCCGGTGCGCCGGCAACGGAATCCGGCGCGGCGGTGAAGCCCACGCTGTAACGAGATGACGGCGCGCGCCGCCCGCACCGATGGTCTGCCGCGGGCGGCGCGCGTAGCGAACCGGGATGAAGCGAACGGGCCGGACGAAGCCTTCAACGTCCGGCCGACTCGCGCTCAGGCGGCCTGCGGTTCGCGGCCGATCGCGTTGAGCATGTCGACGTCGCGCGCGATCATGCCCGGCACCTGTGCGCGCAGCATCTCGACCCACGTGCGCACCTTCGCGTCGACGAAACGGCGCGACGGATACAGCGCATACACGTTCATCTTCTGCAGGATGTGCCCGGTCAGCACGCGCACGAGCGTGCCGTCGTGCAACGCGTCGATGGCCGAATACAGCGGCAGCATGCCGATCCCGATGCCGTCGCGGATCGCGAGTGCAAGCGATTCGGCGGTGTTGGTCTGCACCGGCCCCGTGACGTGGATCTGCTCGACGCCGTCGGCCCCTTCGAGCACCCATTCGTGCGTCGGAAAGGCCGGCGTGCAGAGCGTCAGGCACGCATGCGCGCCGAGATCCTGCGGACGTGCCGGCGCGCCGTGCCGCTTCACGTACTCGGGCGACGCGCACAGGATGCTGAAGGTCGAACCGAGCAGGTGCGACACGAGTTCCGAATCGGGCAGCGACGACGCGGTCACGACCGCCATGTCGCTCGTCCCGTCGAACAGGTCGGGCATGCGCTGCGACAGCGACAGCTCGATCGACACGTCCGGAAACTGCGTGTGATAACGCGTGAGCGCGGGCATCACGTAGTGATGGCCGACGCTCGCGAAGCTGTGCATGCGCAGCACGCCGGCAGGCCGTTCGTGCGCGCAGCTCGCTTCTTCTTCCGCGCGATCGACGTCGGCGAGGATCTGGCGGCAGCGCCGCAGATAGCTTTCGCCGGCCGACGTCAGCGCGAGACGGCGCGTCGAGCGGTTCATCAGACGGGTGCGCAGGCGCGCCTCGAGCTCCGAGACCGCACGCGACATCGCGCCCGTCGTCGAATTCAGCGATTGCGCTGCCGCGGTGAAACTGCCCGTCTCGACGACGCGCGTGAACACCCGCATGTTTTGTAGCGTATCCATTCCTGTGAGCAACCTGTAGCGGAGCCGCTATTTTCCTCCACCGGGCAAGACAGATTGTTACGTGGCCTGCAACTATCGTTTCCCCGTAGCTGCGTTAATGCCTGCGCGCCGCACTCCTACAATCGGCGCCTCAACAGTCGAACGGACCCGTTCGGACGCGCCGCGGCACGCGCCCCAATAGGGCCTGTTCACGCCGATAACGGGCTTGCGAACGTGCCTTGCCGGTCGTAGTGCAAGGAGCAAGGAGCGCCGTTTGGCCGAGTCAGACAAGCGACGCGCGACGCCGCAATATGGCCGGCAAGGCACGTTCCCCTGTTTGGAAAATTCATTCGTGGGGCTGGCCACCGGAAGGGCCGATCGCCGCGTCATGCTCCTCGCGAATACGTCGAGTATTCGCTTCGTCGCAATCCTTGCGCTCGGCCCTTCCGGTGGCCAGCGCAAGCCCGTTATCAGCGTGAACAGGCCTTACATGAAGCAACAACCTGCGATCGAGCGACCTTCCATCGAACCGGCACGATGGAGGAGATGGCTGGATCCGCTCGGCGACGCCGCGCGCGACTGGGCCGCGAGCGACGGTCTCGTCTGGTTGCACCTCGCGAAAACCGTGCTCGCCGCGCTGCTGGCGATGGGCATTGCGATGCGGCTCGAGATGTCGCAGCCGCGTACGGCGATGACGACCGTGTTCGTGCTGATGCAGCCGCTGTCGGGGATGGTGTTCGCGAAGAGCTTCTACCGCATGCTCGGCACGGCGGCGGGCCTCGTCGCCGCACTCGCACTCGGCGGCCTGTTCGCACAACAGCCGGAGCTGTACATGGCCGGCATCACGCTGTGGATCGGCGCCTGCATCGCGCTCGCGGTGCGCAACCGTCACTTTCGCTGGTACGGGTTCGTGCTCGCCGGCTACACGGCCGCGCTGATCGGCCTGCCCGCGGTGATGACGCCGCAGACGCTGTTCCAGTCGGCGCTCACGCGCGCCGGGGAAGTCGCGCTGGGCATCGCATGCTCCGGCGCGGTCAGCGCGCTGATCCTGCCGCTCAGCTCCGCGAAGACGCTGATGCGCACGCTGACCGCCCGTCACGTGAAATTCCCTGCGTTCGCGGCCGGCGCGCTGTCGGGCGAACTTGCACGTGGCGACTTCGAACGGCGCTTTGCCGATTTCGTCGACGAGATCGTCGGCTTCGAAGCCAATCGCGCATTCGCATCGTTCGAGGATCCTCACATTCGCGCGCGCAGCCGCCGGCTCGCGCGGCTGAACAGCGAATTCATGAACGCGTGCACGCGGCTGCATGCGTTGCACCAGCTCATCAAACGCCTGCGCGCGAACCGGTCGGACGCCGTGCTCGACGCGCTCGCCCCGCATATCGACGCGCTCGCGCAACGGATCGCCGCATTGCGCGACGAACGACAGCGCGGCATCGCCTCGACGACCGGTGCGCTGCTCGAACTACGCCGCTTTCACGATGCGTTGCCGAAGGCGGCGCGCGCGACGCGCCGCGAGATCGAAGCACACGCGGCCGGCGGCGTGCTCGACTTCGATACGGCGATCGAGCTGATGTATCGCTTCATCGGCGAATACCTCGGCTATGCCGACACCTATGCGTCGCTCGATCAGGACAATCACGCGCTCGAACGCTCGGTCACGCACTACGCGGTGAAGACCAATGCGTTCTTCGTCGGCTTCGCGTTCCTGCGCACGCTCGTCGCCGTCGGCGCGATGAGCGCGTTCTGGATCGCGTCCGAATGGCCGAGCGGCTCGCTCGCCGTAATCGCCACCGCCATCGCGTGCGCGCTGAGCTCGATGTCGCCGCGTGCACCGAAGTTCGTCGCGCAAATGGGTGTCGGCGCGGCGTTCGCGACCGCCGTCGGCTACGTGTTCCTCTGCTACGTGTATCCGAACATCGACGGCTTTCCGCTGCTGTGCGCGGCGCTCGCGCCCGTGCTCGGCCTCGGTGCGTTTCTCGCGATGCGACCGGGCCTGTCCGGCTACGGGATCGGCTTCGCGGTGTTCTTCTGTCTGCTCGCGGGCCCCGACAATGCCATCGCATATACACCCGAGGTGCTGATCAACAACGGTCTGGCGGTGGTCGTCGCGATGTTCGCGTGCTCGATCGTGTTCGCCGTCGTTTTTCCGACCCGCATGCCGTGGCTCACGGGCCGCATCGCGCACGACCTGCGCCGCCAGGTCACGCTCGCGTGCGAAGGCGTGCGGGACGGCCTCGCGCCGCGCTTCCAGTCGAGCACGCACGACCTGATGGCACAGCTTCGCACGCTGCTCGTGCAACGCACGCGCCAGCATCGCGACGCGCTGCGCTGGATGCTGGCGACGCTCGAAGTGGGTCACGCGGTGATCGACCTGCGCGACGAACTGCATGCGTTCTGCGACGCGAAACCGCCGCAGACGCTGCACTGGACCGCATCGATCGACGCGGTGCTGCACGCGCTGCCGCGCTTCTTCGACGATCCGACGCCGAGCCACCACGCACGCACGTTGAAATCGGTGAACCTGGCGATCCGCGCGGCACAGCACACGCTGCATGCGTGGTATGCGGTGCCCGAAGCGCGTCGTCGCATGCAGCGCATCGTCGGCTGCCTGCACTTCATCCGCAGTGCGCTGCTGGACAAGGACGCGCCGTTCAACCGACACCGTCGCTGAGCGTCGGTGTCGGTCGATGCATGTGCAACGTCATCCTTGTTCCGTCTGGAAATAAGCTCTGCACCCGCGGTGATTAATCTTCAAGCAGTGCGAGCCTATAGTTTCCTCACTGCCAGCGAGACTGGCAATCACCCAGGAGAAACCCAAATGAAGCCGCTGCACCTCGCCCTCGTTGCCCTTTCGCTCACCGCCGCTGTCGCACACGCACAGCCTGCGCCGGCCGAGCTCGCGCAACAGCAGGCGAACCGCGCCGAATCCGTCCAGGCCGCAGGCCGCGTCGATCGTGCGCAATCGAAGCAGGAAGACCCGAACGCATGCGTCGGCCCGGTCAGCTTCTGCAACGTCTACTTCGGCAGCTGAGCATGACGCCGCGTCGTCACGGCCAGGCCCGCCGCTCGCGCAGCGCATGCGCGAACGCACGGCGAGCCGGCCGATCGCCGCTCCCGCAACACGACTGCCCGCCACGCCGCTTCGATTGAAGCGGCGCATACTCCATTTCGAAGCGCCGCCTTGGCTTGCCAGCCCACTTCGCGCAACGCATCCAGCAAGCGCGCCTGCCCCAGCCCTTCGACCCGCGCACCACGCGACTCGACGTCGCCGCCCGCCACCAGCGCATTCACGATCGCCTCTTCCACCGCTTCCGCCGCCGCGACGAACAGCGCGGAGATATGATCGTTGTTCACCATCCGCACATCGGTCGTCGGCGCACCCTTGCTGCCGTAGTTCGCGGCCGGCAGCCCGTCGTTGCCCGTTGCGAACGCAAGGAAGATGTCGCCGCTCGAATCCTCGGTGCCACCGCCCACGCGCGCCAGCCCGACGCTCGCGCGCTGCGCGAGGCGCGTGCACTGATGCGGCAGCAGCGGCGCGTCGGTCGCGATCGTGACGACGATCGACCCCATCCCGGCTTCGCCCTGCGCGTCGGCTGCACGAAACGGCGAATGCACGTGACGCAGCACTTCGCCGACCGGATAGCCGGCCACGCGCAGCATCTCGCGCACGCCGTAGTTCGCCTGCACGAGCGCGCCGACGGTCCAGCCGCCCGCGTCGGCCCCGGTCACGCGCGACGCGGTGCCGATGCCGCCCTTGAACTCGTGGCAGATCATGCCGGTGCCGCCGCCCACGCCGCCTTCGGCGACCGGCCCGGACTGCGCGGCGGCCAGCGCACGCAGCACGTGCGCGGCGCTCACGTGCTGCCCCCAGATGTCGTTGAGCAGACCGTCGTAGGTTTCCATCACGACCGGCATGCACCAGTACACGCGGCCGGCCGCCGCTGCGCGCTCGTTCGCGACCAGCGCATCGCGCACCGCGCCGACGCTGTGCGTGTTCGTATAGGCGATCGGCGTCGTCAACAGGCCGGCCTCGCGGATCCATTCGAGCCCGGTCGCATCGCCGTTGCCGTTCAGCACATGGACGCCCGCGAAGCACGGTGAGTCGTGCACGGCGCCCGAGCGCGGCTCGATGACAGTGACGCCGGTGCGGATCGACGCGTCGCCGTTCTCGACTTGCAGCGTGCAATGTCCGACCCGCACGCCCGGTACGTCCGTGATCGCGTTGAAGCGGCCCGGCGTGCCGAGTCCGATGCGGATGCCGAGATCCCTCGTGCGCATGATGCAGTTCCTCCTGTCTTTCAATGGGTCGATGTTTGGAAGTTTCGGTACGGCAAGGTTTCGACGCGGCGTTCAGAGCGAGCGGAACGCATCGCTGTGGCGCGCCCAGACGCCGTACATCACGAGCGCGGCCACCAGCAGGCCGCCGATGATGAGCAGGTCGGTCGACTTCGTCGCCGTCGCCAGCGTCGTGTAGAGCGTGTACGCGGCGCCCGCCACCGCGACGAGCGGCGTCACGGGCCACAGCGGCATCCGGTAGTGATGTTCGACGTCGCGGCGCACGTACCGGCTCGCCAGCGCGGCCAGCCCGACGACGAGGTAGATCAGCAGCAGCAGGTCGACCGTGAACGCGGTCAGCTCGTCGAGGCTCGACACGAACACCAGCCCCGCCGACGGCACCGCCAGTGCGAGCGTCGCGAGCCACGGCGATTCGAAGCGCGGATGGATCGTCGAGAACGCACGGTTGCAGGTGCGCGACCAGAGCGCGTGGCGGCCGCTGCTGTAGAGCAGGCGCCCCATCGTGATCACGATCGCGATGATCGCGTTGAACACCGACAGGAAGATCCCGCCGCTGACGATGCGCGACACCACCGGATTGCTCAGCGAACGCACGACGTAGCCGATCGGATCTGCGCTCTTCGTCAGCTCCGTGAGCGACGGCGCGCCGAGCACGATCGCCGTGAGCGGCACCAGCTCGACGACAAGGATCACCAGCAGCGAATAGATCACCGCCTTCGCGACATTGCGGTTGCCGCCGCGCAGGTCCTCCGCGAGATACGCGGCGGAGCCGAAGCCGTTGTAGCAGAAGATCGCCGTGCCGATCGCCGGCACGATCGCCGCGAGCGTGGCAGGCACCAGCGCATTGCCGCTCACGACCACCGGCGCGACCAGCACGTCCGCGCCGCGATGCGGGGAGCCGAAGCCGAGCCCCGCGATCAGCATCAGCACGCCGATCTCGACGACGAGGAACGCGCCGGTGATCCAAGCGTTCGTCTTGATGTTCAGCATCCCGAGCACGTAGCTGAGCAGCACGATCGTCAATGCGACCGACTGGTTGCCGAAGTGCGTACCGAGCGCGTTGTTCAGGTACGGCGCGGCGCCGCTCGCGAGCACGGCCGGAATGAACACGCTGACGGACAGCACCGTGATGAAGGTCAGGTAGCCGGGCAGCGTGCCGAACACGCGCTTGGCCATCACGTACTCGCCGCCCGCGCTGCGGTGTGCTGCGCTCAGTTCCGCATAGCAGAGCGCGAACGCCAGCGCGAGCACGCCGCCGAGCACGAACGACAGCACCGCGCCGCTGCCGGCCTGCTGGATCGCGAACGGCGCGATCACGAAGATCGAGCTGGCAGGCGTCACGCCCGACACGGTGATCATCACCGCGTCGCGCACGCTGAGCGTCTGCGATAACGCGCGCGGCGCGTCTTCCGTTGCAGGCGTCGCTTGCAGCGTGCCCGTCGATTCCGACATCATCGCCATTTCGTTCTCCTGTAGCTCCTATCCTGCCTTTTTTTGAACGCCCATACTCGGGCCCGATTGATTGCGTGGCAGTCTAGGAAGCCAAATTCAGGACCGCTATTCCCCCTTCGTGTTACGCCCTCCGGTGGTGGTATGGATCGACTCTTCTCCGAAATCGCGATGCACCAGGCGCTTGGCCGCGCAATCGATCATCTCGGCCAGCCGCGCTTCTGGCGTTTCCTGGTGCTGCTGCTCAACGAAATGGTGCCGTTCGACAACGCGCTCGCGACCGCGATCGGCCGCGACGGCGTGCCGCTCGTGCTCGATGAATACGACGCGGGCGGCACCGACAGCGCGTCGCCGGTCCCGCTTTACCTCAATGGGTTATATCTGCTCGATCCGTTCCTGCAGGCCGCGCACGACGGGCTCGCCGACGGCTGCTACCGGCTCGAGGAAGTCGCGCCCGACCTGTTCCGGCAGAGCGAATATTTCCTGAGCTATTTCCGCGACGCGGTCGGTGACGACGAGATCCAGATCCTGCTGCGACCGGGCCCGGACATGCTGCTGTCGCTGTCGCTCGGCGCGGGCACGCGCTTCGACGTCGAGCCGCTCGGCAAACTGACGGCCGCGATGCCGTGGGTGCTCGCGGTCATCCGGCAACACTGGCGGCTGGTGGGTGACGCCGCGCGCGCAACGCCCGACGCCGACCTCGGCGCGCGCGTCGAGCAGGCGCTCGCGCGCTTCGGCGCCGGTGTGCTGACCGATCGAGAGATGTCGATCGCGCGCATGGTGCTGCGCGGCAATTCGTCGAAGGCGATCGCGGAGCGGCTCGCGATTTCACCGGAAACGGTGAAGGTGCATCGCCGGCACCTTTACGCGAAGCTCGGGATCTCGTCGCAACCGGAGCTGTTTTCGCGGTTCATTCAGGCCCTGGGGGAAGATGCGGCCGGATGAGCACATCGACCAGGACGAATGGCAACGGGCGCGGAATCGGGCACCATCCGTGAATCGCATCGAGCCGTGGTCATCCGGTGAAGCGGTCACGAATGTTCCGTCGACAACGACACTGCCCCGAAACAGGAATCCCGATTCATATCGCTCATTCCGCTCGTCGGACTTGGCTGGCTGCTTCTGTGTGCCGTCAGCGCCGCGTCGATCGTGCTCGTGCCGCCCGTGGTGCTGGTCGCCTGCCTGGCGGCATGGTCATGCGCAGCTTCCTGCTACTTCCACTTCGCGCCGAGTTGCGCGAGCCCGGCGTTCCGGAGATCGTCCGGCAGCATCACCACACGGAACTCGCAGTCGGCATTCAACATCAGGAACCACGGCTCCGCGAGCGCCGGTACCTGCGACGGGTCATCCAGATTGACGATCACGACCGCGCCTCGCCCGCCGCTCTGCTCCGTAAAATACACGGCCTCCGGCTTGACCGCTTCGAGTATTCGTGAAATCACGTCGCCGACGCTGCCGTCGCGCACTAGCGTGTTGAACGGCTCGTGAGGGATTCGTATGTTGAGAAGCATGCGCATGATCATCCTCCTTCGGCTCCGCCCGGCCTGGGCCCTTCAAGCATAGGTGCTGGGCGATGCCGCGCCAGTGACGCCGAAAGCCGTTGCCGGCACGCATTCGCACTCCGGCGATTCGATGCCGGTCGGGTCGATTCGACCGCTCATGCCCCGTCATGCGGAGACCATAACGGCCGTCGGCCCAGTCGGCGCGATCGTCAGATGCAACGGCTGCTCCGGCCGCAGCGTCACATTCAGCACCGGTCTCGGCGGCGGCGTGCCGGACGGCATCGCCAGCACGTGCCGCTGCAGGATCATCGCAGCCACCACCGTCATTTCCGTCATCGCCAGATGCTGCCCGAGGCACACGCGCGGCCCCGTCCCGAACGGCATGTAAGCGCCGCGCGGAATCGCCGGCGCATCGTCGGCGAAGCGCTCGGGCCGGAATGCGTGCGGCTCGGGAAACCAGCGCGCATCGTGATGCATCAGCCGAATCGGCAGCATGAACAGCGTGCGCGCAGGAAACTGCCACGCGCCCAGCGCGACCGGCCGCACAGCCCGACGGCTGATCAGGATCGGCGCGGCCGGATACAGGCGCATCGTTTCCTCGAGCGTCTGCGTCAGATAGCGCAACGCCGGGCGCGTGTCGGCGGTCGGCGGGCGATCGCCGAGCGCGCGCACGACCTCGTCGCGCGCGACTGCTTGCGCGATCGGATGCGCGGCCATGTTCCAGGCCCACCAGGTCAGCGTGGCGGCGGCCGTCTCGTGGCCCGCCAGAAATGCCGTCATGCACTCGTCGTGCACGGCCTGCTGCGGCCATGCGTGCGTATCGGCACGGTGCAGGCGCAGCAGACGCGACAGCAGATCGTCGGGCCAGTCTTGCGCCGGCAGATCGAGACGGACCCGCAACTGCCGGTCGATCAATCCGTTCAGCACCGCCAGCGCCCTCGCCTTGCCGCGCTTCCACGGCGCCCAGTCCGGCACGCTGGCCGGCTGATAGAACTCGGCGTTCGCCGCCGCGCCCACCGTGCGCACGGCGTCCTCGGCAACGCGCGCATCCGCGCCGAGCGCGTCCGAAAACATCGTGCGCATGATCACGTCCATCGCCAGCGACGTCAGCGCGCTTTCGATCGGCCAGTGCGCGTCGTGCGCGGGCCACCGCGCGAGCGCCTGACCGACGGTCGCGGCGATCGCCGGCACGAAGGCCTGCACCGGTTTCGGCATGAAATTCGGCTGCAGCGCATGCCGCTTGTCGCGCCATGCATCACCCTCGGCGACCAGCACGCTGTGTCCGTGCACCTGGGAAAACACGCGGATGCCGCGCTCCCAGCGCACGAGCGCATCGTGATGCGTGACGAGCAGCTCACGCACGAGCGCGGGATCGGTCACGACCACCGCATGTTCGGGCCACATGCGCAGGTGCACGACATCGCCATGCGCACGCTGCCAGCCCGCGAGCGCACCGGTCAGGTCGCGCGACATCGCGCGTAACAGCCGCCACCCCGTCAGGCCGGCATGCGGCCCCGGCGGCCAAACGCCGGGCGGGTGAAGTGCGGGCGACGCGCCGGCGGCGCCCGCAGCGAACGGGCATCGGGAAGAGGATCGTGGGTTCATGCGCCGGATTGTCCGGATCGACACACGCGCGGTCTTGAACGCAAACGACATCGACACGCGTGGCGCCGGTGCCTATACTCCGGCGTCATGCCCTCCGGTCCGTCCCCGACATTGCCGCCGTGTCCCGATCCGCTCGCGCGCGCGCCGCGCGTGTCGTGCACCGGCCGGTCGCCGCACACGCGGCTGTATCCGCCGTCGGCCGCGCTGCAAGGGGCGGTCGTCGCGACCATCAGCCGCGACACGCGCGGCTTCACGTTGACCGATGCGCAACGGCTCACGCATTTCCCCGCGTCGCCGATCGTCTGCCTGTCGTGGTATCGCGGTTTCGACGCGGGGCTCGTCCGGCGTACCGACGACGGCCCAGTGTGGCGCCCGTTCGGTACATCGGCGACGCTGTCGGGCAGCCAGTCGATGCCGATCGCAAGCTGGGCGCCGACGGACGGGCAAGGCGGCATCGTCTGTCTGCATGCCGATGCGGCACGTGCGCTGTTCGGCATCGCGCTGCCGGCGCTTCACGACACCTTCGTCGATACGCGCGCGTGCCTGGACGACAGCTGGCGGCCACTGCTCGACGCGTTGGGCAATGCCGAACACGACGACGACGCGCTGGCCGCGCTCGACCGCTACCTTGCCCCCCGCTGGCACGCGCTGCGCGGCAGCGTGTCGCCGCTGTCGTCGCTGCGCGATGCGGGGCGCAGCTGGGTCGAGCGTCTCGCATCCAAAGCGCGCGAATGGCGCCACACCCACAGCCCGCGTCAGGTCGAACGGCGCATCAAGTCGTACAGCGGGCGCTCGTTGCGCGACTGGCAGACGCTGGTGCGCACCGAAGGCGTGTTCTTCGCTGCGCGGGAAAAGCAGGACGCCGGGCAGCCGGTCGACTGGGCCACGCTCGCGCTGGACGAAGGGTTCGCCGACCAGGCGCACCTGAGCCGCGCAACGCGGCGCATCACGGGCTTCTCGCCGACCGAGTTCGTACGACGCTTCGCCGAAGACGAATCGTTCTGGATGTACCGGCTCTGGGTGTGACGGGCGGCTGCCCGCCCCGCATCAGCCTCCCCGATTCGACGAACCCTCCATCGGGCGCCGGGTGCGGCACGTACCAGCCGAAATACACTTCGGCCGCGACGATCCGGCCGTCGCGCACGCGCAGCCGCTCGGCGTTGCGGAACCGCCTGCCGGTGCTCGTTTCGGCTTCGTACACGACGAACACGTATTCGCCGTGCACGGCAACGTCGACACACTCGAAACCGGCGAGCATTGCGCTGTTCGGCCAGCAGCGCGCGAGATACGCGTCGCGGTCGATCCGGTTGTCGAGCGCGCTCGTGATCGCAGGTGTCGCACTGACCAATCGCGCACGACACTGACCCCGCGGTGCGTGCTTCACGCGATTCGCACCGGGCCCGGGACGGACGTCGGATGCCGTCCCCCGGCTGCGGAGGTCGCGTCGTTGCGTCAGACATACGCGGCGCGGATACGCCCCCGGTTCTTCTCGCAGCCGCGCCAAAAACCGCCTATGGTGAAAGAAGCGCGCCCGCTTTGCCGCCATTCGACGCCAGGTCGCTCGCACCGGCGGCCACGGCGCAGCGTTCCGGCACCATTCCCCACCGTCGCGGGCACGCCCGGCCATGCCCGCGACGGCGCCGCCCACCGGACTACCAGGAGGTACCCATGAAAGCCGCGCTGCTCTTCAGTTCCGCCCTGCTCGCCCTCGCATCCGTTTCGGCTTCGGCTCAAGGCTCGATCACCAAGGTCGAAGACGGCGCACTCGTCGCCGCGAACGGAATGACCGTCTATTCGTTCGACAAGGACAAGCCCAACGCCGGCACCAGCGCATGTTCGGGCCAGTGCGAAACCTTCTGGCCGCCATACAAGGCCAGCGCGACCGACGTTCCGGTCGGGCCCTACTCGATCGTCAAGCGCGAAGACGGCAGCCCGCAATGGGCATACAAGGGCAAGCCGCTGTACTTCTTCTCGAAGGACATGAAACAGGGCGACCGCAACGGCGACAACTTCAAGAACATGTGGCACGTAGTCGCGCCGTAAGCGTTCTTTCCCCGCCTTCCGCAACGGCGTAACCGCCGCACACGTAAAAAGGCCCGCCCCGATCGAAGACCGGGGCGGGCCGGTGCGTCCTCACGCTGGCGGACGACGCGCGCAGCCGCGGCGCGCGCCGGCAATATCAGCGGTTCGACGGGAAGCTGAACACCGTGCCTTCGCGCACGCCGGCCGACGGCCAGCGCTGCGTGATCGTCTTGCGCTTCGTGTAGAAACGCACCGCGTCCGGCCCGTACGCGTGCAGATCGCCGAACAGCGAGCGCTTCCAGCCGCCGAACGAGTGATACGCGACCGGCACCGGCAGCGGCACGTTGATGCCGACCATGCCGATCTGGATGTTGTCGCTGAAGTAGCGCGCCGCTTCGCCGTCGCGCGTGAACAGGCACGTGCCGTTGCCGTATTCGTGCGCGTCGATCAGCGCCATCGCCTCGTCGAGCGACTTCAGGCGGATCACGCCCAGCACCGGCCCGAAGATCTCGTGCTGATAGATCGGCATGCCGGGCTTCACGTTGTCGAACAGGCACGGGCCGAGGTAGTAGCCGCCGTCGTGGCCGTCGACCTTCACGCTGCGGCCGTCGACGACGAGCGTCGCGCCCGCTTCCACGCCCGCCTCGACGAAGCCCGTCACCTTCTCGAAATGCTGCTGCGTGACGAGCGGCCCCATGTCGACGCCCGCGCCGTTGCCCGGACCGACCTTCATCTTCTCGATCTCGGCCTTCAGCCCGGCGACGACGTTGTCGCCCGTTTCGTCGCCGATCGCCACGACCAGCGGGATCGCCATGCAACGCTCGCCGCACGAACCGTACGCAGCGCCCATCAGCGCGTTTACTGCGTTGCCGATGTCGGCGTCGGGCATCACGACCGCGAAGTTCTTCGCGCCGCCGAGCGCCTGCACGCGCTTGCCGTGCGCGCAGCCGGTCGAATAGATGTATTCGGCGATCGGCGTCGAGCCGACGAAGCTCACCGCCTTCACGCGCGGGTCGGTCAGGATCGTGTCGACGGCTTCCTTGTCGCCGTTCACGACGTTCAGCACGCCCGGCGGCAAGCCGGCTTCGAGCGCGAGCTCGGCCATGCGCAGCGTCGACGACGGCGTGCGCTCGGACGGCTTCAGCACGAACGTGTTGCCGCACGCGACGGCCATCGGCCACATCCACAGCGGCACCATTACCGGGAAGTTGAACGGCGTGATGCCGGAGACGACGCCGAGCGCCTGGAACTCGCTCCATGAATCGATCGCAGGGCCGACGTTCTTGCTGTGCTCGCCCTTCAGCAGCTCGGGCACGTAGGTCGCGTATTCGACGTTCTCGATCCCGCGCTGCAGTTCGCCCATCGCGTCGGCGAGCACCTTGCCGTGCTCGGCGGTGATCAGCGCGCACAGCTCTTCCGCATTCTCCTCGAGCAGCGTCTTGAAGCGGCTCATCACGCGTGCGCGCTTCAGCGGCGGCGTGTTGCGCCACGCGGGGAACGCGGCCTGCGCGGACGCGATCGCGGCTTCGACGGTCAGCTTGTCGGCGAGCGCGACGCTCTTGTCCGATTCGCCGGTGGCCGGGTCGAACACCGGCTGGACGCGGCTGCCGCCGTCGACGCGCTTGCCGTCGATCAGGTGGCCGACGGTGGAAGTCACATTGCTGTCGTGTTTCATGTTTCTGGCTCTTTCGTGAATTCGGTTATCGCTTGGGGGCGGGCCGCGGCTCAGTCCACTTCGTTCAGCGCGTCGGACAGCGCGTTCACGAGATTGTCGATCTCACGCTTCTCGGCGATGAACGGCGGCGCGAGCTGGATCGTGTCGCCGCCGTAGCGCACGTAGAAGCCTTTCGCCCAGCAGCGCATCGCGATTTCGTACGGGCGCCGTGCCGGCTCGCCCGGTAGCGCCGCGATCGTCAGGCCGGCGGCCAGCCCGTAGTTGCGGATGTCCGCGATATGGCGCTGGCCCTTCAGTCCGTGCACGGCCGCCTCGAAATGCGGCGCGAGATCGCGCACGCGGTTCACCGCGTCTTCCTTCACGAGCAGGTCGAGCGCCGCGACGCCGGCCGCACACGCAACCGGGTGCGCCGAGTACGTGTAGCCGTGCGGAAACTCGAGCATGTACTCGGGGCCGCCCGCGGCCATGAACGTGTCGTAGATTTCCTTCGTCGCGATCACGCCGCCGAGCGGCTGCACGCCATTCGTCACCTGCTTCGCGAAGTTCATGATGTCCGGCACCACGCCGAACGCGTCGGCGCCCGTCATCGCGCCGGCACGGCCGAAACCCGTGATGACTTCGTCGAAAATCAGCAGGATGTCGTGCGCGGTACAGATATCGCGCAGGCGCTTCAGATAGCCCTTCGGCGGAATGACCACGCCCGCCGAGCCGGAGAACGGCTCGACGATCACGGCCGCGATGTTCGATGCGTCGTGCAGCGTGATCAGGTCGAGCAGGCGATCGGCCAGATCGGCGCCGTTCTCGGGCATCCCGCGCGAGAACCTGTTCTCGGCGAGTTGCGTGTGCGGCAGGAAATCGGCGTCGAGCCCCTGGCCGAACAGCTTGCGGTTCGCGCCGATCCCGCCGACCGAGATGCCGCCGAAGTTCACGCCGTGATAGCCCTTCTCGCGGCCGATCAGGCGCGTTTTCGTGCCCTTGCCCTTCGCGCGCCAGTACGCACGGGCCATCTTCAGCGACGTGTCGGCCGCTTCCGAGCCCGAACCCGTGAAGAACACGTAGTCGAGGCCGGCCGGCGTCAGGCCCTTGATCTTGTTCGCCAGCTCGAACGACTTCGGATGGCCGAACTGGAATGCAGGCGCGTAGTCGAGCTGCGCGACCTGGCGGCTCACGGCTTCCGTGATTTCGGTGCGGCCGTGACCGAGGCCCGTGCACCACAGGCCCGACAGGCCGTCGAAGATCTTGCGGCCTTCGCCGTCCGTGTAATACGCGTCCTTGGCCGACACGATCATGCGCGGGTCCGACTTGAACTGGCGGTTCGCCGTGAACGGCATCCAGTGGGCGTCGAGCCAGGCGGCGTCGGTGCGGAGATTCGTCTCTTCGTGCTGGTTGGCGATGGTCGTGTCGGTCATGTCGGTCGGCGCGGCGCGCCCCTCCTCCTTGTGTTGATGTTGCGCATTGTCGGGACGCCAATTAGTCTTTTGAATATCGCAATATCAATGTTCACTTGCGCAATCATGCAAGCAAAGAAACCGAAGAGTCGCGCGCTGCTCGGGCAGCTCAGCGACATGGACCTGCGGCTGCTGCGGGTCTTCAAGGGCGTCGTGCAGTGCGGCGGGATGGCGGCGGCCGAACTCGAGCTGAATATCGGCATCTCGACGATCAGCCGGCACGTGAAGGATCTCGAAACGCGCCTCGGCCTCGTGCTGTGCCGGCGCGGCCGCGCGGGCTTCACGCTGACGGCCGAAGGCCAGACCGTGTACGAGGAGACGTTGCGGCTGCTCGCGTCGATGGAAGCATTTCGCAGCCGGATCGACGGCATTCACGACAAGATGGGCGGAGAACTCCACATCGCCGTATTCGACAAGACGGCCACCAACGCGAATGCGCGGCTCGGCGACGCGATCCGCCAGTTCGCCGACGAAGCGCCCGACGTCGCCCTGAACCTGCATGTCGCGTCGATCAACGAAGTCGAGCGCGGGATCATCGACGGCAGCTATCAGGTCGGGATCATTCCCGCGCACCGCAGCTCGGGCAGCCTCGTGTATTCGGAATTGTTCGACGAGCGGATGCTGCTGTACTGCGGCCGCCAGCATCCGCTGTACGACGCGCCGCACGGCAAGCTCACGTGGACGACGATCCGCAACCATGCGTTCGCCGGACTCGGCTTCCACTCGCCGAACATGGAACTGAGCCACCGCGCGAAGCTCACGCGCAGCGCGACGGCATCGGACCAGGAATCGATCGCGACGCTGATCCTGTCCGGCCGCTACCTGGGCTTCCTGCCCGACCATTACGCGGAAAGCTTCGAAAACAAGGGGTTGATGCAGGCGATCGCGCCGCACCGGTTCAACTACCGGTGCCGGTTCGTGAGCCTGCTGCGGCGCTCGCCGCGGCCGTCACGGGCGGCGCTGCTGTTCCAGTCGTGCCTCGAGGCCGCGCATGCGGCGGCGCAGCAGGCCGGCCGCGACGGCAACGCGTAACCGGTGCCGGGCTGCCGGCCCGCTCAGGCGCCGCCGCCGGCCTGCGCGCGTCGCCCCATCCGCATCAGGAAATAGACGGCGACGAGCCCCGCCGAGAACCCGGACGCCGCGCCGACGCCGAGCGCCCAGCGCGGACCCAGATGGTTCGCGACCCAGCCCGCGACCGGTGCGCCGATCGGCGTGCCGCCGAACGCGACCGCGAGGCGCAGCGCCATCACGCGTCCGCGCATCGCCGGCTCGGTCGACAGCTGCATCAGCGCATTGGTCGACGTGGTGAAGGTCATCGCGGCGATCCCGGTCAGCACGAGCGCTGCCGCGAACAGCCAGTAGCTCGGTGCGATCGCGCCGAGCTACTGGCTGTTCGCGGCGCGCCGCGAGCAGCGCGCCCGAGATCGTGCCGACCGCCATCATCGACGACAGGATCCCGAAGCCGCGCGCGTCGACGTGAAATACGCCGGCCGCCATCGTCGAGATGAACAGCGGGAAATTCAGCCCGAACGTGCCGATCAGGAACAGCATCGCGAGCGTCGCTTTCAGGTCCGGACGCTGCCACACGTAGCGGAACCCGTCGAGCAGGCTCCCCCTCGCATGGCCGGCACGCGCGTTCTCGCGCAGCTGGTCCGCGCGCAGCAGCGACAGCGACGCGAGCACCGCGACGAAACTGACACCGTTGATCAGGAACGCCCAGCCGGTGCCGACCGACGCGATGACGAAGCCGGCTGCCGCGGGCCCGATCATCCGCGCCGCGTTGAACGACGTCGAATTGAGCGCGACGGCGTTCGCGAGTTCGCGGTCGCCGACCAGTTCCACGACGAAGGTTTGCCGCACCGGCGCATCGAACGCCGACGCGCAGCCGAACAGGAACGCGAACAGATAGACGTGCCACAGCTGCACGACGCCCGTGACCGTCAGCAGCCCCAGCGCAAGCGCGAGGCCGCCCATCAGCGCCTGCGTCGTCATCAGGAGCCGGCGCTGGTTGAAGCGGTCGGCCGCGTAGCCCGTCCATGGCAGCAGCAGGAGCTGCGGGCCGAACTGCAGCGACATCACGATGCCGACCGCCGACGCGTCGTGGTGCGTGAGCTGCGTGAGCACGAGCCAGTCCTGCGCGGTGCGCTGGATCCACGTGCCGACGTTGGACACCAGCGCGCCGGCCGCCCAGACCCGGTAGTTGAAGCTGCGCAGCGAGCGGAACACGCCCGCGGCCGGCGCGCTCATGGCCGCTCCTGGGCGTTGCCGCCGTGCAGCGCGCCGAAGTGCCGCGCGAGATACAGGCCGAGCGCGAGCACGCCGAGGCCGAATGCGGCCGCGTCGGCGGTACGCATCAGGTCGAAACGGCGGCCGATCCGGCAAAGCAGCGCATAACCGATCGCAAGATTGACGACGCCCCACACGACGTTCACGGTGGACGACGACAGGCCGCGGCCGGGCGGCTTCGCGAACGGCGTCTGGAACGGCTCGCCGCGCAGACCGCTGACGAGATGCGGGACTGCATTCGCCAGAAAGGCGCCGCCGAAAAAGCAGCACACGAGATGCAGGATGTTCATGTTCCGGCGTTCCTCCCGCCAGGCACGTCGATCGAGTGCGCGGGCGCGCCGTCGTGGAATTCCGCAAGCCGCTGCAGCAGTTGCACGGCCGCCGCAAGCTCGGCCTGCTCGCGTGTCGACAACTGCGCATGCAGCGCGCGGAACAGCCAGTCGTCCTTGGCTGCGCGGTTGGCCTGCAGCCGCTTGCGGAACGCGGGCGTGAGAGCGATCAGCGTCTGCCGGCCGTCGTTCGGATCGGGCGCGCCGCTGACCGCCCCCATCGACTCCAGCGTCGCCACCGTCATGCGCATCGACTGCGGCCGCACGCTTTCGGCGCGCGCAAGCGCGGAAACGGTCGCCGCGCCGTCGCGATCGAGACGCAGCAGGACCGATTTCTGCGACGACGTCAGATCGTTCGGGTGGGTCTGCTCGCGCATCCGCCGCATCAGCTTGCTGACGGAGATGCGGAGTTCGCCGGCGAGTCCGGCCAGATGCAGCGCGTCGGGGGGCAAGGATGGTGTGTTCATGAACCCAAGATAGCATATCCACAGGAAAACTGTACAGTTAAACTGTATATATAGCCTCAAGGGTGACGCGTGACTGATTCATCGGCGCTGCACGCGATCCGGCCCCGCTCTTCGGCCCGATCGGGCTCTGCGATAATGCGGGCTTCCCGTTCCCGCACCGCCTTCCACCATGACGCAGCCGTCCGCCCCGCTCTCCACCGACCTGCCGCCGATTTCGTGCCTGCCCGGCGACGCGTTGCCGTGGCTGCCGATGAGCGAGGACCTGCCGGGGCTCGCGATCAAGTATCTGCATATCAATGCGGCAGAAGACACGCTGACCGCGCTGCTGAAGATGCCCGCCGGCGGCAGGCTGCCGCGCCATCGTCACGACGGCGAGGTGTTCGTCCATACGTTGCAGGGGGCGTGGCGCTACCTCGAGTACGACTGGATCGCGCAGGCCGGCTCGACGGTGCTCGAACCGGCCGGATCGGTTCACACGCCGGAAACGCTCGGCGCGCCCGGCGAAGACGTGATCACGCTCAATGTGATGCGCGGCGATCTGGTGCTGCTCGACGACGATGGCCGTGAAACCGCGCGCGAGAATTGCCGGGTCGCGCTGCTGCGCCAGCGCAAGCATGCGCGCACGGCGCCGAACGACGCGGCGCCGTTCGTCACGCGCTGAACAACCGCGCAACCGGGACCGGCCCGTTCGGGCCCTTCAGGCCATCTCGCGCTCGTCCCTGCGCCGAATCGCCCGCGGCAGCACGCCGAAGCCTCGCATGAACGCGTCGCGCAACAGCCGGCCTCCTTCGCGATCACGTCGAACGGATGCCGGCTCCGCTCGATCGTCAGCCGCTCGATCGCCTTCGCCTTCGCCTTCGCCTTCGCCTTCGCCTTCGCCGGCGACTGCCCCGTTTCCAGCGTAGCGCCGTCGATTCCAATGGCGTCGATGGCATGCGAGCCGCGAGCCGCCGCCGCTGCCGCGATGCGCCACCGTCACCGCGTTTCGTCCCGTCCCCGGCACGTTCCGACCCGCTTGCCATGCCCTCCCCGCAACAGTAATCTCTACGATTGCAGTTTCCGGAGCAGCGCCCCGGCATTCGTCCGATCATCGGCGCTATTGATCGTTGCGAAATTCCACCATGCGGTTCCGTATGTTCACCACCGGGGCGGGCGATACGCCTGGCTCTTCCCGCGTGCCCGCCGATGGCCGGGCCGCGTTTGCGCCGTTACCCGAGCTGGAGGCCCTGTGCCGGATCGCACGTGCACAGGCCGGCACGGCCGGCGCGCTGGTCGTGCACGGAGAGGCCGGCGCGCAATGCGTGCTCGCGTTCGACGGAACGCTGCCTGCGTCGCTGCCTGCCAGGTTGTTCCCGCCGCAGGTCGCCCACGCGTCGCCTGTCGGCAGACGATTCATCGCGCCCGATGCGAGCGCGCATGCGCGTCACGCACCGCACATCGCCGCAGCCTGCGAACTGATCGCGCCCGAAGGTGCGAGCCTCGGCGCGCTGTGCGTCGTGAGCGACGGCGACTTCGCGCTCGACATCGCGCAACGCACCCTCCTCGACGATCTGGCCACGCTGGCGGAACGTGCGATCGGCCGCGCAATCTCGGAAGCCGCGCTGCGGGAAAGGCTCGGCGCGATCGAGGAACACAGTGCGCTGACCACGCTGGCGCTGACGGAAAGCGGCACCGGCGTCTGGGATCGCAACGTGGAAACCGGCGAAATTCATTACTCGGCGGCATGGAAGGCGCTGCTCGGCTACGCGCCGCACGAGCTGACCAGCCGCATCGAGGACGCGTACGAGCGACTGCACCCGGACGACGTCGACGACGTGAAGGCGACGATGCTCGCGCATTTCGAGAGCCGGACCGACAGCTACGCGGTCGAGCACCGCATCCGCTGCAAGGACGGCTCGTACAAATGGATCTGCAGCCGCGGCAAGGTCATCGCGCGCGACGACAACGGCCGCGCGTTGCGCATGGTCGGCACGACCACCGACATCACCGCGCTGCGCGAGCTCGCCGACCGGCTGCGCGATTCCGCCACGCTCGTCACCAGCCTGACCGACCAGGTGCCGGGTCTCGTGTTCCAGTTGCGCCAGGCGACCGACGGCCGCCGCTTCTTTTCGTATGCGAGCGCCGGCGTGCGCGACATCTACGAGCTGACGCCCGAACAGATCGCCCGCGACGCGGATGCGGTCGAAATCCGGATCCATCCGGCCGATCTGGCCGCGTACCGTCAGTCGCTGCAAGCGTCGGCGGAGCGGCTGACGCCGTGGCGGCTCGAGTATCGGGTGATGCTGCCGGATCAGGGCCTGCGCTGGCGTGAAGGCGACGCGCGCCCGCAGCGCACGTCCGACGGCGGCACGGTGTGGCACGGCTTCATCACGGACGCGACGGAGCGCAAGCACATCGAGGCCGAACTGCACCGGATGGCGACGACCGATCATCTGACCCAGTTGTCGAACCGCCACGCGTTCATGCGGCAAAGCGAGGCCGCGTTGCGCGGCGTGCGCGCGACCGGCCAGGACGCCGCGGTGCTGATGCTCGATCTCGACCACTTCAAGGCGCTGAACGACCGCTGGGGCCATCCGCTCGGCGACCGCGCGCTCCGCCATTTCGCGCGGCTGCTGCTCGCGGAGATCGGGTCGGACGGCATCGTCGGGCGCATCGGAGGCGAGGAATTCGCGGTCGTGCTGCCGCGCTCGGGGGTCGACGCGGCGTTCGCGCTCGCGCTGCGCGTGCAGCAGCGCGCGGCCGACACGCGGCTCATGCACGAGGATCAGCGCGTCGCGCTGACGGTCAGTATCGGGATCGACGCGATGCGGATGACCGACTTCGGCGCGTACCAGTCGCTGTCGCGTGCCGACAAGGCGCTGTATGCCGCGAAAGAGCACGGCCGCAACCGGATCGAGGTCTATCAGGCGTAACCGCGCGCCGTCGCTCACGCCTCCAACGCTACGATTGCGCCGCCTCGCGCGGCGTGGCGCGCACGCCCAGCAGCATCGCGACCGCGCATGCGGCCAGCAGCGCCGCGATCATCAGCATTGCCGGATCCATGCCGCCGGTTCGCGTGCGGATCACCCCGACGATCCACGGCGTGATCATCCCGCTCGACACGCCGATACTGCTGATCAGTGCGATCCCGCCGGCCGCGCCGGCGCCCGCGAAATACGCGGACGGCACGGCCCAGAACACCGGATGCGCGGCGAAGATCAGCATTGCAGCGATCGACAGCAGCGCCATCATCGCGACGATGCTCTGCAGATGCAGCGTCAGCAACGCAAGCGCCACCGCGCCGCCGAACGCGCACGCGGCGAAGTGCCAGCGCCGTTCGCGCTTGCGGTCCGAACGCCGCGCGATCGCGATCAGGCCGGCCGCGCCGACCGCGTTCGGCACGATCGACAGCAGGCTGATCCGCACGACGTCGTGAATCCCGAATTCGCGAATCATCAGCGGCATCCAGAACAGCAGCATCAGCAGCGCGGTCGTCAGCGAGAAATAGATGAACGCGAACAGATAGGTGCGCGGCTCGGCCAGCGCCTGCCGCAACGACCCCGCCACATGCGCGGATGCGCCGGCGCGATCGGCGGCAAGGTCGGCCGCCAGCCGTTGCCGGTCGTCGTCGGACAGCCAGTGCGCGTGCTCGGGACGGTCGCACAGCCAGAACCACGCGATCACGCCGAGCAGGATCGCGGGCGCGCCTTCGATCGCGAACATCCATTGCCAGCCGTGCAGCCCGAGCACGCCGGACATCCCGCGCATCAGCCAGCCCGACAGCAGCCCGCCTATCATCCCGGCCACCGCGACGCCCGCATAGAAGATCGACAGCACCGACGCGCGCCGGCGCGCCGGATACCAGTACGTCAGGTAGAACACGACACCCGGGAAGAAGCCGGCTTCGAACAGCCCGAGCAGGAAGCGCAGCACGTAGAAATGCTTCGCGCTGTCGACGGTGATCATCGCGACCGACACCGCGCCCCACAGGAACATGATCCGCGCGAACGTCCGGCGCGCGCCGAAACGGCGCAGCAGCGCGTTGCTCGGCACCTCGAACAGCACATAGCCGACGAAGAACAGCACCGCGCCGAGGCTGTACATCGCGTCCGTCAGGCCGAGATCCTGCCGCATCTGCAACTGCGCGAAGCCGATGTTGCTGCGGTCGAGGATCGACACGATGTAGCAGATGAACAGGAACGGCACGATCCGCATGCCGATGCGGCGATACAGCGCGTCGTTGTCCGATGCGCGGGAACCGGACGCGACCGCTTGCGCGGCGTCCGCCTGAAGAGGGGCTGACATCGATCGTCTCCTCGATGGATGCGAATACTGGGTACGAATGCGGGCCGGAAAATCGAACGCCGGTCGCCGCCGCCCGCGGGCAGCGACCGGCCGCGTTCAGTCGCGCGACGCGGGATCGCCCTTCACGCCGAGCATCAACGCGGCGCCGCTCAGCGCGAGCAGTGCGGCGAGCAGGTACACGGCGAGATCCATGCTGCCGGTGCGCGTGCGGATCATCCCGATCACCCACGGGCTGACGATGCCGCTCGTGATCCCGATGCTGCTGATCAGCGCGATCCCGGCCGCGGCCTCGTTGCCCGACAGGTAACGGGTCGGCACGGTCCAGAAGATCGGCAGCGCGGCGAAGATCAGCGTCGCCGCGATCGACAGGCACGCGAGCATCGCCGCGAAGCTGTGCAGATGCAGCGTCAATGCAGCGAGCGCGAGCCCGCCGCCGATCGTGCAGCACGCGAAATGCTTGCGGCGTTCGCCGGTGCGGTCCGAGTGGCGCGCGATCAGGATCAGGCCCACCGCGCCGACCGCGTTCGGTACGACCGTGTACAGGCTCACGGCCACGACGTCGGTCACGCCGAAGTCGCGGATCATCAGCGGCATCCAGAAATTGAGCGTCAGCGATGCGCAGGTCAGCGCGAAATAGATGAACGCGAACAGGTAGACGCGCGGGTTCGCGAGCGCGGCCGCCACGCTGCGCGCGTCGTGCGCAGCGCCGTGCGTGCGGCTTTCCGTGCACAGGGCCGCCACGCGCGCCTTTTCGTCGGACGTGAGCCACGCGGCATCCTGCGGCCGGTCGACCAGATACGTGAACGCGAAGAACGCGAGCACGATGGCCGGCGCGCCTTCGATCGCGAACATCCACTGCCAGCCGTGCAAGCCGAACACGCCGCTCATGTCGCGCATGATCCAGCCCGACATCAGGCCGCCGAGCACGCCGGCGACCGCGACGCCCGCGAAGAACACCGAGATCGCCGCCGCGCGCCGGTTCGCGGGGAACCAGTAGGTCAGGTACAGCACGATGCCGGGGAAGAAGCCGGCCTCGAACACGCCGAGCATGAAGCGCAGCACGTAGAAATGCGACGGCTGCGACACGAACATCATCCCTGTCGACGCGAGGCCCCACAGCAGCATGATCCGCGTGAACGTGCGGCGCGCGCCGAAGCGTGCGAGCAGCATGTTGCTCGGTACTTCGCAGAACACGTAGCCGACGTAGAACACGGCGGCGCCGAGGCCGTACATCGCATCGCTGAAGCCGAGGTCGTGCTTCATCTGCAACTGCGCGAAGCCGATGTTGATGCGGTCGAGGAACGACACGACGTAGCAGAGGAACAGGAACGGCACGATCCGCCATGCGATCTTGCGGAACAGCAGCGCATCGCCGGATTCGGATCCGGACGCATATGCGGAAGTCTCGTATGCGGAAGTCGACGCCGCGGCACTCGGGTGCGCGATCGTCGCTTCGGCGGGAAGCGATCGGGGCATGTCTCTCTCCAAACGGGCTGCACGAATCGAGCGCGCAGCAGTCTCCGAGGGCGTGCATGCGCCCTGCTTTCTTGTGAGATCGGAAATCGGCGCCGTGGACCACGGCACAACGCCGCCGCCATTCACGAGCCTTCAGAAAAACGGCGGGACGTCCGCCCGGACGCCCCGCCGCCGTGACCCGCTCAGTCCTGCAGCGCGTCCCACATTTCCTTGTCGCGCTGCGCGGTCCAGATGCGCGGATGCGTGATGCCGCTCGCCTCGTCGAACGCGCGCGACACATCGAACGGCAGGCAGTGTTCGTAGATGAACACGTGTCCGAACTTCGGGTCCATCGCTTCGCGCGTAAGCGCCATCGACGCCTTCAGGTCGAGCTTGCGCTCCACCGCCTTGCGGCCCTGCGCGAGCAGCGTCGTCACGAAATCCTTCGTGTAGTCGAGGCCCTTGTTCACGTCGGCCGGATTCAGCAGCGCGGGGCCGCGGCCCGGCACGAGCTTCTCGGCGCCGAGCGCGCGCAGCGCCTCGAGCGTGGTCGGCCATTGTTCGAGCTGCGCGTCGCCGCAATAACAGGCCGCGTCATATTCGACGAGGTCGCCCGAGAACAGCACCTTTTGCGACGGCAGCCAGACGATCGTGTCGCCCTTCGTATGGCCCGAGCCGACGTGCATGATCTTCACTTCGAGCTTGCCGAGGAACAGCGTGATCTCGCGCTCGAACACGAGCGTCGGCCACGTGAGGCCCGGCACCGTCTCGACGCCCGCGAACAGGCGCGGGAAGCGCTCGATCTCCGACTTCATGTCGGCCTCGCCGCGCTCGACGATCATTTCGTACGTGCCGCGGCTCGCGATCACGTGCTGCGCGCCTTCGTCGAAATAGGCCGATGCGCCGAGTACACGCACCGCGTGATAGTGCGACAGCACCACGTGCTTGATCGGCTTGTCCGTCACGCTGCGGATCTTCGCGATCAGGTCCTGCGCCATCGCGGGCGTCGCGGTCGTGTCGACGATCAGCACGCTGTCGTCGCCGATGATCACGCCCGAGTTCGGGTCGCCTTCGGCGGTGTACGCGTATGCGTTCTCGGACAGCTTCGTCCAGGTGACCTTCTTCTCTTCCAGATCGGCTTGGGATGCGAATGCTTTGGCCATGTTGCGTTCCGTGGCTGCGAGCCATGTGTTGAGGGGAGTGAGCGGATCATCGTCCCGCGCCAAATATTTGTCAATGGCAAATAGACTTGCTATTGTCTAATGCGGGTAAACGTGTGGGCTGGCGCTGGAAATGGCGTCGGATACCATGCGGGGTTTCGTCAACGGAAGAATCATCGCGTGCAGAACCACGAAGTCAGCGCAGACGACGCGCCGCCCAAGGCGCAGCGCGGCATCCAGAGCGTCGAGGTCGGTGGCCGGCTGCTCGACGCGTTCGCGCGCCGGCGCAAGCCGCTCGGGCTGTCGGAGCTGGCGGGCGCGGCCGACTTGTCGAGCGCGCAGGCGCACACCTATCTCGTGAGCCTGACGCGCCTCGCGCTCGTCAAACGCGACGCGATCACCGGCAACTACGAGCCGGGCCCGCTGTCGCTGCGGCTCGGGCTGATGTCGATCGAACGCCAGCCGGCCTACCGCGCGGCGTTGCCGCACGCGGCGCAGCTCGCGGAAACGGTGGGCCTGAGCGTCGCGCTGTCGGTGCCTGGCGTGCTCGGGCCGACGATCGTGCGCATCGAGCACGGCGGCTATCCGCTGCACGTGAACCTGCACGTCGGGTCGGTGATGTCGCTGGACACGACCGCCACGGGCCGCGTGTTCCGCGCATTCGGCGATCCCGCGCAGCTCGATGCGATGGCGGCCAGCCAGGCCGGCGCGGGCGACACGCTCGCCGGCGCGGAAGGCGAGCAGCCGGCTTCCGATGCCCGCGCGCAGCAGGCCGAACTCGACGCGATCCGCGCGCGCGGAATCGAGCGCGGCGTCGATCGGCCGAGCCCCGGCGTCAGCGCGATGCGTGCCGGTGCTGGGATGCCGACGGCGCCTGCAACTCGCGCTGACCGTGATCGGTCCGACCGGGTCGATCGACGTCGGCTGGACGGCCCAATCGCGGCGGCGTTGCGCGACGCCGCGCGGCAGGCCACGGCGTCGCTCGACGCGCGGCCGGCACTGCCGGCCGCGGCGCCGGCCACGCCGCGCGTGCCGCCCGCGCTCGGCGACGACGCGAAGACGCAACGCGGCATCAATGCACTCGACAGCACGGGCGAGCTGCTGCTCGCACTCGTGTCCGCAGGCCGCGCGCTGCCGCTGCGCGACCTCGCGGCGGCGGCCGGGATGCCGGCTGCCAAGGCGTTTCCACATCTGGTGAGCCTTCAGAAAATTGGCCTGCTGAGCCGCGACGACGCGGGCTGCTTCGGCGGCGGCCCGCTCGCGCAGGCGCTCGGCCTGATCGCGATGCAACGCGTGTCGCCGACACGCGATGCAGAAGCCGAAATCGTCGCGCTCGCCGGGGTGACCGACATGAGCGTGGCGGCCGCGACGCTCGGGCCGCTCGGGCCGACCGTGATCCGGCTCGAGGAATCGGCGCGGCCACAGCACGTGAGCCTGCAAGTCGGCACCGTGATGTCGCTCGTCAATACGGCGATCGGCCGGATCTTCGCGGCCGGCATGTCCGACGACGTGCTGGCCGGGTTGCTGGCCGACGAGCCGGTGCGCCTTGCCGGCGGCGCAGCACAGGTCGACGACGCGTTTCGCGCGCGGCTTGCGGCGATCCGCGCGGACGAACTCGATTTTGCGTTCGACGCGCCGGTGCCCGGCATCGGCACGATCGCCGCGCCCGTGTTCGATCACACCGGCAGCATCCGGCTCGTGATCGCGATCATCGGCTCGTCGCGCGGCTTCCCGCGCGGACCAGACAGCGCGCTCGCGCATACGCTGCTCGCGGCGACGCGCCGGCTGTCGTGGCGGTTCGGATGGATCGGCGCCTGATCGCCCGCTACTGCCACACCACCGCCGCTCGTCCTCCCCGGCCGACTTCCCTTGTTCCATTTCCTCGATGCGAGGCCGTGCTTGCCACGGCCTCGTCGCGCCTGCCCGCCACGACGATCCGCATACGCGCGCTCTGTGTTGCGCAGCAGCAACAGAGAATGTCAGTAATTCTCATATAACGAAATCGCATTTCACAAAGCGGGGAAGTTTCTTTATGATTAGGGTTATCCCTAATCCACTACTTACCTGGGGTTTCGTCATGCAAACGTCTAATGTTTCGAACCGTTCCACCGAATCCGCTGGCTGGCTCGCACGTGTTGGCGAGCTGATCGCAGAAGCTTGGGCGCTCCACCTGGAAAACTGCGAAGTCATCGCTGAAGCGCACGCACGCCTGCCGCACTAAGCGCGGCAACTGGCCGCCGGCCGGCGGCACGATGACCGGTCCGATCCGAGTGCCAGGACGCGCGCCGCAAGGCCGCCGCGTCCGGCATCGGAGCGCCGGACGAATCTCATGAAACAGGGCCGCATGGTCCTGGCCGGGGCGCCGCGGAAGATTCATCCGTTTTCCGGCCCCGTCGGCATGTTCCCGCCCGTCTACGGTTCAGGGCCGCGCACACGCGTCGTGCAGCCCGATCACCGCCTTTTTTCAGCGCAGCCGAATCCATCGTTACCGCGACGGATCGTCGGCCCGACGCTGTCCCGTCAGACCTGAATCGACGGCACATCCTTCATGCACCGCAGCGCGAACATCGAGCGGCTGTGGCGGATACTCGAAATCCTGTAAAGCTTCTCGCGCAGGAAACGTTCGTAGCCGGCCGTGCCATCCACCGCGACCTTGATCCAGTAGTCGTATTCGCCCGACACGAGATACGCCTCGAGCACCTCGGGCAGGGCCGCGAGTTCGGCGCCGAAGCGCGCCAGCGCGTCGTCCTCGTGGCGGTCGAGCGTGACTTCGAGGATCACGATGTCGGCGTAGCCGAGCATCTTCTGGTTGACGAGCGCGACGTACCCGTCGATGTAGCCGTCGAGTTCGAGTTGCCGCGTGCGGTTCCAGCATGCGGTGGTCGACATGCCGATCTGTTCGGCCAGTTCGGCGTTCGACAGACGTGCATTTTTTTGCAGTGCACCGAGGATCTTGCGGTCCTGATTGTCGAGGGTTTTCGGCGAGCGTTCGCGGGTAGCCATGACAGGAAGAATCTTCTACTTAAAATCGGCATTCTATCTGAACGGAATTCCTGTTTCGGGCCTGTTTTACTGGAAAACAGGAAGCCTTTTAACTGGCTGGCTTGATACATTTTCTCCATGCCTCCTGTCCGGCACGCTCCCCGCGACAACCCCTTCGCACCGGGACGCCCGGCCGCAATCACGAGTTGCGGCGCCGGACCTGCAGGCATGCGATTCCCCGCCTCCCGCGCGGCCTATCCGGCTGCCGGGCCGGCGCCCGACTTCCCTGTTCCCGTACTATCCCGTCATGTCGTTCAGGCTTTATCTGTCGTTCCTCGCTGCATCCGCCGTTCTCATCTACGCCCCCGGCCCCGTCAACCTCCTCACGATGAACCAGGCACTGCGCACCGGCTGGCGCCGCGCGCTACCGTGCGTATGGGGCGGCACGCTCGCCGTGCTGCTGCAACTCGCGCTGACCGCGCTGTGCCTGAATTCGCTGGTCCATCTCAACGAACATGCATTGACCGTGCTGCGCTGGGCAGGCGCCGCATACCTCGTCTGGCTCGGCTGCAAGCAATGGCTCGGCCGCGCACCGGCGAACGCGCCTGCCCCTGCCGCGTCGGCCGAAACCGGTGCTGCCGCATCCGATGCCGACACCGGGCGCGCGCTGTTCTGGCGCGGCGTGGCGACGTCCGGGCTGAATCCGAAGACGCTGCTGTTCTTTCCGTCGTTCTTTCCGCAGTTCATCGTCCCGAACGCCGACTGGAGCCTGAACCTGCAGTTCCTGCTGCTCGCGACGACCTTCGCGGTGCTGTTCGCCGGCGGCGTCGCGTCGATGGCACTGTTCTCGCACCGGCTGAGCCGCGCGTTGCAACGGCCGGCGCGGATGCGCGCGATGAATCGCGTGACGGGCGGGCTGCTGGTCGGGATGGGCGCGATCATGGTCGGCTGGAACTGAGGCCGAAGACCGGGCAGCTGCGCCAGCGGGTGCCGCGCCGCCCGCCACACCTCTCGAAAAAGCAGCCGGTCGCGGAATGCTTTAGGGTAGCGCCTGGCTCTTTGGACATGCCCGGCCCGCCCGGGCGATCGCATGAAGCACATCGCTACCCGCCTGCGGCGCCTGTTCGCGCCGATCGGCCTGCACTGGTATCTCGCTCTCCTCCTCGCGCTCGATGCACTGATGGTGCTGCGCCCCGTCGTCGCGCATGCGAAGCTCGGTGTCCATCATGCGTGGCTCGCCGATGCGCTGAGCCTCGTCGACAACGCGGGCCTCGTCGTGTTGCCGCAGGTCGTCGTCGCGGCCGGTCTCGCAACGATGGCCATCGGCATCGTGCTGCGCGCACGCGTCGCATGGGTGCTGTCGATCCTGCTGCTGGTCGCGGCCGCCGCGATCAGCATCGTCGGCGGCTATCGCAGTCATGCCGTGTTCGTCTACACGGCCGTGCTCGCCGTCGCGCTGATCTATTACTGGCGGCACTTCGACCGCGCGAGCGTCGCCGCGAGCAGCCTGTTCGCGCTGCTCAGCATCGTGTCGCTACTGATCTACGCGACCTTCGGCGTGCTCTATCTCGGCGACGAATTCACGCCGCCGATCCACGATCTCGCCACCGCTGTCTACTTCTCGATCGTGTCGATGTCGACGGTCGGCTACGGCGACATCGTTCCGCACGCGCCTACGGCGCGCCTCTTTACCGCGTCGGTGATCGTACTCGGCATTACGGTGTTCGCGACGTCGATCAGCGCGGTCGTCGGCCCGGTGATCGGCGGCAATCTGAAACGAATCGTCAAGGGAGGCATTTCGAACGTGATCCGCAAGCATCATTTCCTGATCGTCGGCGCGACGCCTGTCGCGCATGCGGTGCACGACGGGCTGCGCAAGCGCGGCTACGCCGTGACCGTCATCGTACCGGCCGGCGTCGAGCACAACTATGCGGGCGGGACCGACCTGATCGTCGGGGACGCCACCGACCACGCGGTGCTGGAAGGCGCCGGCGCGGCAACGGCCCGCGCGGTGCTCGCGCTGCGCTCCGACGATGCAGAGAACGCATTCATCATCCTCGCGATCCGCGAGATCGCACCGGCGGTGCGCACGGTGGCGCTCGTGAACCAGCAGCGCAACCTCGAACGGCTGCGCCTGCTGAAGCCCGACATGGTGTTCTCGCCGCAGCAGCTCGCGGGCGAACTGCTCGCGAGCACGCTCAACGACGAACCGGTCGACAAGTCGGTGATCTCGCACCTGCTGTTCGGCACCGCCGACGCCGCGTGACCGGCGCCGGCCGATGCGCGGCCGGTACAATCGCGCGATGTCCGAATTGCTCACCTACGGCGGCCTGTTCGCCGTGTCGATGGTCGCCGCGACCCTGTTTCCGCTCCAGTCCGAAGCCGTGCTCGCCGGCCTGCTGCTCGCCGGGCGCGAGCCCGTGTGGGCGCTGGTGCTGGTCGCAAGCGTCGGCAACGTCGCCGGCTCGGCGATCAACTGGGTGCTCGGCCGCGGCATCGAGCATTTCCGCGATCGCCGCTGGTTTCCGGTCAAGCCGGCCGCGCTCGCGCGCGCCGAGGGCTGGTACAGGCGCTATGGCCGCTGGTCGCTGCTGCTGAGCTGGGCGCCGGTGATCGGCGATCCGCTGACGATGATTGCCGGCGTGCTGCGCGAGCCGCTGCCGACCTTCCTCGCGATCGTCACGATCGCGAAGGTCGGCCGGTATCTGGTGATCGCGTGGCTCGTCGTGCATTGAGGTGCGCGACGCACATTGCCCGGATGGATTTTTACGAGTCTTGCCAGCCGGCGACCGATTTACCGTTTACCGATAAACGGCATAAAATATGGCGATGATCCAATCGTTCAAATGCAAAGACGCACGGCAGCTTTTCGAAACGGGACATTGCCGATATCGCAATGCGTCGTCTTACGCAACTCGACAACGCGGCGACGCCGGATGCGATGAAATCACCGCCGGGCAACCGGTTTGAGGCACTGAAAGGCGATCGTGTTGGCCAGTACAGTATCCGAATCAACGGGCAATGGCGTGTGTGCTTTACATGGGGCAATGACGGGCCGGCCGATGTGGAAATCGCCGACTGTCACTGAATGGAGCTTGACATGACCCGGTTCAAAAACGGTATGCGCCCGGTCCATCCGGGCGAAATTCTTCGTGAGGATTACCTCATCCCGCTCGACATGAGCGCGAACGCGTTGGCCGGCGCACTTGGCGTCACGGCCGGCCGCATCAACGATATCGTCCGTGAGCGGCGCGGCATCACCGCCGATACGGCGCTGCGCCTTGCCCGTTACTTTGGCGGCGATCCGCAAACGTGGCTGAACCTGCAAGCCACCTATGACCTGAAAATCGCCGAGCGCGACCACGGCCGCGAGATCCGGAAACGCATCGAGCCTCGAGAATTCGCCCACGCCTGACATCACAAAGTACAAGGCCGCACCGCGCTCCTTCTCGACGACCGGCGCCCGTCACTGGGCGGTCGGCCGCCGGTCGTCCCGGTGTCACGCGTCTGCGTGCGCATCGGTCGCTTACTTCTTGTCCCCCGCCAGATCGATCGCCTTGTCCGATCCGACCGCGTTGCGCAGCTGGAATTTCTGGATCTTGCCGGTCGACGTCTTCGGCAGCTCGCCGAAGCGCACGACCTTCGGCACCTTGAACCCCGCGAGCAGCTGCTTGCAGTGCGCGACGATCTCCTCCTCCGTCGCGCTCATCCCGTTGCGCAGCTCGACGAACGCGCACGGCACCTCGCCCCATTTCGGATCGGGCATCGCAACCACGGCCGCCACCTCGACGGCCGGATGGCGGTACAGCGCATCCTCGACCTCGATGCTCGAGATGTTCTCGCCGCCGGAAATGATGATGTCCTTGCGGCGATCCTTGATGCGGATGTAACCGTCCGGCGTCAGCACGCCGAGATCGCCCGTATGGAACCAGCCGCCGTGGAAGGCTTCATCCGTCGCGTGCGGGTTCTTCAGGTAGCCCTTCATGCAGATGTTGCCGCGGAACATGATCTCGCCGAGCGTCTCGCCGTCGGCGGGCACCGGCGCCATCGTGTCCGGGTCGAGCACCGTCGCGCCCGCTTCCAGGTGATAGCGCACGCCCTGGCGTGCATTGAGCCGCGCGCGTTCGTCGTCGGGCAGCGCGTCCCAGTGCGCCTGCTTCGCGCACACGGTCGCCGGGCCGTAGACCTCGGTCAGCCCGTACACGTGCAGCAGGTCGAAGCCGATCTCCTTCATCTTCGCGATCACGGCCGGTGCGGGCGCCGCACCGGCGACCATCGCGTGCACCGTGTGATCGATACCTTCGCGGTACTCGGCCGGCGCATTCGCGATCGCGCTCTGCACGATCGGCGCGCCGCAGTAATGCGTGATGCGTTCGCGGCGGATCAGGTCGAATACCGTCTTCGCATCGAACTTGCGCAGGCACACGTTCACGCCCGCGCGCGCCGCGACGGCCCACGGGAAGCACCAGCCGTTGCAGTGGAACATCGGCAGCGTCCACAGATACACGGCGTGCTTCGGCATGTCCCATTCGAGGATGTTGCTGATCGCCGCGAGATACGCGCCGCGATGGTGATAGACGACGCCCTTCGGGTCGCCGGTCGTGCCGGACGTGTAGTTCAGCGCGATCGCATCCCATTCGTCGGCGGGCGACGTCCATGCGTAGTCGGGGTCGCCGCCCGCGACGAACGCTTCGTAGTCGGTCGCGCCGGCGAAGCGCGCGGGGTCGGCCGGCATCGCGTCGGCGACGCTGACGATCTTCAGGCCCGGCACCTCGAGCGCCGCGCGATGTGCGAGATCCGCGTATTCGGTGTCGACGATCAGCACCTTCGCCTCGCCATGGCGCAGCATGAACAGCACCGACGAAATGTCGAGCCGCGTGTTGATGGTGTTGAGCACCGCGCCGGCCATCGGCACGCCGAAGTGCGCCTCGACCATCGCCGGGATGTTGGGCAACAGCGCCGCAACCGTGTCGCCGCGCGTAACGCCGGCCTGTGCGAGCGCGCTTGCAAGCTGCTTTGCGCGCGTGTAGGTCTCGCCCCACGTGCGCCGCACGTCGCCGTGCACGATGGCCAGGCGCGCGCCGTAGACTTCGGCCGCGCGGACCAGGAAGTCGATCGGCGTGAGCGGCACGTAGTTGGCGTCGCGGCGGCCGAGTCCGGCCTCGAACATCTGCGTCATGATCCT
The DNA here is from genome assembly GCF_021483755.1 of Burkholderia sp. WTPI3. Classification (NCBI taxonomy): domain Bacteria; kingdom Pseudomonadati; phylum Pseudomonadota; class Betaproteobacteria; order Burkholderiales; family Burkholderiaceae; genus Burkholderia; species Burkholderia sp. WTPI3. The sequence goes on from NZ_JAGIXF010000021.1 coordinate 80,805, forward strand.
GTCTCCCGTTTCTGTCGACCGGCGCGTGCGTCGACGCCGCGGCGCATGCATCGGTCTCGTGTTCAGCCGGAGTGCATGCACCCCGATTCGTCTTGATGTGGTTCAATTGCCGACAGCCTAACGGGCGCTATTGTGAGCCGTCTGTCATCGAAACGACAGAGTGCCTTTCCAGCGCTGCGCGTTATCCCTATCCTCGCAAACCCGCACTCATGCACGACCACCTCGTTGCGCCGCCCGACGCGGCCGCCACCCCGGCCACCACGGCCGGCACGCCGTTCGATCCGGGCCCGTTGCCGGCGCTGTCGACGCTGTTCGGGCAATGCGCTTGGTTCCGCGCGCTCGCGCCGGAACATCAGGCGCTGGTGCTCGCACAGTCGCGCGCCGAGCAGCGCGAGGCCGGCGACGTGATCGCGCAGCGACTCGCGCCGTCCGAGTACTGGATCGGCGTGCATCGCGGGCTGCTGAAGCTGGCGATCTTCAATGCGTCGGGACGCGGCTGCACGTTCTCCGGCGTGCCGTCGGGCGGCTGGTTCGGCGAAGGCAGCGTGATCAAGCGCGAACTGCGCAAATACGAAGTAGTCGCGGTCCAGCGCTCGACCGTGCTGTTCGTGCCGGTCGACACGTTCCACGCGCTGCTCGACAGCAGCCTGCCGTTCACACGCTTCGTGATCCACCAGTTGAACAACCGGATGGGCGAGTTCATCGCATCGATCCAGAACAGCCGGCTGCTCGACGTCGATGCGCGCGTCGCGCAGGCGCTCGCGCAACTGTTCAATCCCGATCTGTATCCGGACACCGGCCCGTCGCTCGCGATCTCGCAGGAGGAACTGGGCATGCTCGTCGGCGTGTCGCGGCAGCGGATCAACCAGGCGCTGCAGCAACTCGAGAAACTCGGCGTGCTGCGGCTCGCCTACAACCAGATCGAAGTCGTCGACCTGGCCGCGCTCGCGCGGGTCGGCATGGAGCAGATCTGAGCGCGGCCCGATGAACGAAACCGTCGTCCATACGGCGCGCGCAGCCGGTGCGGCAGCCGCTTTCCGGCTCCCGCGCCGGCCTCTTTTCCATCGGACGAATCGCCCGGCTTCCACCGCACCCGAAACTGACGATTCCGCCAGTTTCATGTCAGTAACGCGTTCAGCCCCGACGCCTATCATTCGGGTTCCCTTCACCGCCGCCTGATCACCGCCCGTCCCGCCGCCTCCATGTGGATCGTCAACCTCGCCCTCAGGCGCCCCTACACGTTCATCGTGATGGCCATCATGATCGTGCTGGCCACCCCGCTTGCGCTGATGCGCACGCCCGTCGACGTGCTGCCGGCGGTCAACATCCCCGTCATCAGCGTGATCTGGAGTTACAACGGGTTCTCGGCGCAGGATATGACCAACCGGATCACGGCCGTCCATGAGCGGATCCTGACGACGACGGTCAACAACATCCAGCACATCGAATCGACGTCGCTGCCCGGCATCGCGGTCGTGAAGGTGTTCCTGCAACCGGGCGCGAACGTGCAGACGGCAATCGCGCAGACGGTGTCGTCCGCGCAGGCGATCGTCCGGCAGATGCCGCAGGGCGCGACGCCGCCGCTCGTGATCACCTATTCCGCGTCGAGCATTCCGGTGATCCAGCTCGGGCTGTCGAGCAAGACGCTCAGCGAACAGTCGCTCGCCGACATCGCGCTGAACTTCCTGCGGCCGCAGCTGATCACGGTGCGCGGCGCGCAGATCCCGTTCCCGTATGGCGGCCGCACACGCGTCGTCGCGATCGACCTCGATCCGCAGGCGCTGCTCGCGAAGGGCCTCACGCCCGCCGACATCGTCAATGCGATCAACGCGCAGAACCTCGTGCTGCCGACCGGCACCGCGAAGATGGGCCAGACCGAATACCGGATCGACACGAACGCGTCGGCCGACACGATCGCCGACATCAACAACCTGCCGATCCAGACCGTCAACGGCGCGACGACCTACCTGCGCGAAGTCGCGGCGGTACGCGACGGCTTCGCGCCGCAGACCAACGTCGTGCGCCAGAACGGCCAGCGCGGCGTGCTCATCTCGATCCTGAAAAGCGGCGACGCGTCGACGCTGAAGGTCGTGTCGGACCTGAAGGCACTGCTGCCGAAGGTGATCCCGACACTGCCCGAAGGGCTCACGATCACGCCGCTGTTCGACCAGTCGGTGTTCGTCAACGCGGCCGTTCAGGGCGTGATCCACGAAGCGCTGATCGCCGCCGTGCTGACCGCGATGATGATCCTGCTGTTCCTCGGCAACTGGCGCAGCACGCTGATCATCGCGATCTCGATCCCGCTGTCGATCTTCACGTCGCTGATCGCGCTGTCGGCGCTCGGCGAGACCATCAACATCATGACGCTCGGCGGGCTCGCGCTCGCGGTGGGGATCCTGGTCGACGACGCTACCGTCACGATCGAGAACATCGAGCGGCACCTGCATCTGGGCACCAACCTGCACGATGCGATCCTCGAAGGCGCCGGCGAAATCGCGGTGCCCGCGTTCGTGTCGACGCTGTGCATCTGTATCGTGTTCGTGCCGATGTTCTTCCTGACCGGCGTCGCGCGCTTCCTGTTCGTGCCGCTCGCCGAGGCCGTCGTGTTCGCGATGCTCGCGTCGTACGTGCTGTCGCGCACGCTGGTGCCGACGCTCGCGATGCTGCTGTTCCGCCCGCAGCAGGCGAGCACCGGCCCCGATCATTCGACGTCGCGTTTCGCACGCATCCATCATGCGTTCAACAACGCGTTCGAGCGGCTGCGTGCGTGGTACATCGTGCTGCTCAGCATCCTGCTCGTGCGCCGCCGCTTCTACGCAATGTGCTTCCTCGGTTTCTGCGTGCTGTCGACCGGCCTCGTGTTCACGCTCGGCCGCGACTTCTTCCCGAATGCCGATTCCGGCAACATCCGGCTGCACATGCGTGCGCCGACCGGCTACCGGATCGAGGAAACCGCGCGTCTCGCCGACCAGGTCGAACGCGTGATCCGCGAAACCGTGCCGCCCGACGAGCTCGGCGCGATCGTCGACAACCTCGGCCTGCCGGTGAGCGGCATCAACTTGTCGTACAGCAATGCGGGCACGATCGGCTCGCTCGACGGCGAACTGCTGATCGCGCTGAAGCCGGGCCACCGAGCGACCGAGCATTACGTGCGGACGCTGCGTGCGCTGCTGCCTCAGCGCTTCCCGGGCGTCGAGTTCTTCTTCCAGCCGTCGGACATCATCACGCAGATCCTCAACTTCGGGCAGCCGGCCGCGATCGACGTGCAGGTGCTGGGCAACGATCTCGCGAGTAACATGGCTATCGCGAGCAGCCTGATGAAGAAGATCAGGCAAATCCCCGGCGCCGTCGACGTGCACGTGCTGCAACGCAACGACGGACCGACCCTGCTGGCCGACATGGACCGTACGCGCATGCAGCAGCTCAATCTCTCCGCGCAGAACGTCGCGCAGAACATGCTGATCTCGCTGTCCGGCAGTTCGCAGACGACCCCGTCGTTCTGGATCAACCCGCGCACCGGCGTCCAGTACCCGCTGCAGATCCAGACCCCGCAATACAACATCGCATCGGTCGACGACCTGCTCGGCACGCCGGTTTCCGCGAGCGGCCGCGCGGGCACGCCGCTGCAGTTGCTCGGCAACCTGGTGCAGATCCGCACGGCCCAGACCCCGGCCGTGATCACGCACTACAACATCCGGCCGGCGATCGACCTGTACGTGAGCGTCGAAGGCCGCGATCTCGGCTCGGTCGCCGGCGAGATCGACCGGGTCGTGTCCGACGCCCGGGCGACGCTGCCGCGCGGCACCGACCTGTCGGTGCGCGGCCAGGTCGAGACGATGCGCACGTCCTATATCGGCCTCGGCGCGGGCGTCGCGATGGCGATCGTGCTCGTCTACCTGCTGATCGTCGTGAATTTCCAGTCATGGCTCGACCCGCTGATCATCATCAGCGCGATGCCGGCCGCGCTCGCCGGCATCGCGTGGATGCTGTTCATCACCGGCACGCATCTGAGCGTGCCCGCGCTGACCGGCGCGATCATGACGGTGGGCGTCGCGACCGCCAACAGTATTCTGGTGGTGTCGTTCGCGCGGCAGCGCCTCGCGGCCGGCGCGCCGCCGCTCACGGCCGCGCTGGAAGCCGGCGCGACGCGGATCCGGCCGGTGATGATGACGGCACTCGCGATGATCATCGGAATGGTGCCGATGGCGCTCGGCCTCGGCGAAGGCGCCGAGCAGAACGCGCCGCTGGGCCGCGCGGTGATCGGCGGCCTGCTGTTCGCAACCGTTTCGACGCTGCTGTTCGTGCCGCTCGTGTTCGGCGGCGTGCATTCGCGGCTGGCCCGCCGGCGCGCGCGCCAGGCCGGACACTGACTTTCGCCTATAGACCGGTTAATTCATGGAAGAGAAACATCACAGCGCCGTCGGCATCCAGGTCGATGAACAGGGCATGCACCTGCCGAGCCGCACGTCGGTGTCGCGGCGCGGGCGGATCGTGCTGATCGTGATCGGCCTGCTGCTGGCCGCCGGCGCGGCGCGCACGATCGTCGTCAACGTGCTGAACCGCAACCAGCTCGACGCCGTTGCCGAGCAGAACACGCGCCAGTACGTCAACGTCGTGCATCCGGTCGATGCGGCCACCGGCGGCAAGCTGACGCTGCCCGGCACGCTGCGCGGCTTCATCGAGGCGCCGATCTACGCGCGCGCGAGCGGCTACGTGCTGCGCTGGCAGGCCGACATCGGCGCGCATGTGAAGCAGGGACAACTGCTCGCCGAACTCGACACGCCCGAGCTGAACCAGGAACTCGCGCAGGCCACCGCGCAGCGCCAGCAGGCGCAGGCCACGCTCGCGCTCGCGAAGACGTCGTTCGACCGCGCGCAGCAGCTGCGACAGCGCGATGCGGTGTCGCAGCAGGAACTCGACGACCGGCAAGGCGCGTTCAACCAGGGCACCGCGAACCTCGCCGCGGCCGACGCGAACGTGCGCCGGCTCACCGAACTGAAGGGCTTCCAGCGCATCGTCGCGCCGATCGACGGGATCGTCACGCAGCGCAACGTCGACGTCGGCGATCTCGTGAACGCCGGCAACGCGGGGCGCTCGCTGTTCACCGTCGTGCAGGCCGACCGGCTGCGCCTGTACGTGCAGGTGCCGCAGGCGTATGCGCAGCAGGTGAAGGTCGGCCAGCACGTGAGCATCGCGCAGGCCGAACTGGCCGGCCAGACCTTCGACGGGACGATCACGCGCACGTCGCAGGCGATCGACGTCGCGACGCGTTCGTTGCAGATCGAGATCACGCTGCCGAACCCGGACGGCCGGCTGCTGCCCGGCGCATACGTGCAGGCGACGCTGCCGATGACACCGGTCGGCCGCCTGCAGATTCCGGCCAACACGCTGCTGTTCCGCGCCGAAGGGCCGACGGTCGCGACCGTCGGCGCGAACGGCCACGTACACCTGAAGGCCGTGTCGGTCGTGCGCACGATCGGCCAGACGCTCGAAGTCGACGGCCCGCTCGCGCCGAACGACCGCCTCGTCGCGAACCCGAGCGACGCGCTCGCGGACGGCGACACGGTCGTCGTGCAGCCGCCGGCCGCGCAGCCGGCATCCGCGGTTGCGGGAGCGAAGTCGTGATCGCGATGCGCGCCCGCCGGTGTCCGACGGCGGCTGCGGCCGTGGCGACAGTCGCGCTCGCGGCCCTCGCCGGCTGCACCGTCGGCCCCGATTACCACCGCCCGGCGGTCGATACGCCGGCCGCGTGGCGGCTCGACCCGGCCGATGCGTACTGGCACCCCGCCTCGCCGGCCCGCGCGCCGCTCGATCCGGCATGGTGGACCGCGTTCGGCGATGCGCAGCTCGATGCGCTGGAAGCCGATGCGCTGCGCAACAACCAGAACCTGAAGGCCGTCGCCGCACGCTACGACCAGGCGAAGGCCACACTCGCGTCGGTCGCGTCCGCGCAATATCCGGCTGTCGGCCTGAACGCGAGCGGCCAACGCTTCAAGATCTCCGCCGACCGGCCGCAGACCAACTATGCGACGCCGAACGCGTCGACCGTGCAGAACGACATCCAGGTCGGCGCGAGCGTCAGCTACGAGCTCGACCTGTTCGGCCGCGTTCGGCGCAGCGTCGAGTCCGCGCAGGCCAGCTCGGAGCAGGCACGCGACGATTTCGCGAATGCGCGCCTCGTGCTGAGCGCCGATCTCGCGTCGAGCTACTTCGCGCTGCGCGAGCTCGATACCGAGATCGACGTGGTCAGGCGCTCGATCGACCTGCAGCAGAAGGCACTCGACTACGTGAGCGCGCGCCACGACCTCGGCGCGGTCTCGGGCCTCGACCTGCTGCAGCAACGCTCGCAGCTCGATGCGACGCGCACGCAGGCGCAGTTGCTGATCCAGCAGCGCGCGCAGGTGGAAACCGCGATCGCGACGCTGGTCGGCACGCCGGCCCCGGCGTTCTCGCTGCCGGCGCACGTCGTGCCGATCAACGCGCCCGAATTGCCGACCGGCATGCCGAGCGACCTGCTGCAGCGGCGGCCGGACGTGGCGTCCGCCGAACGCGCGATGGCCGCCGCGAACGCCCAGATCGGCGTCGCGCGCGCCGCGTATTTCCCGCGCATCGCGCTGTCGCCCGACCTCGGCTGGGATGCGACGCGCTTCGCCGGCCTGTTCACCGTGCCGGCGCTGCTGTGGTCGGTGGGCGCGTCGGTCAGCCAGCCGCTGTTCGAAGGCGGCAAGCTGAAGGCCGGGGTCGATTTCGCGCAGGCCGGCTACGTGGCCGCGCAGGCCAACTACCGGCAGACCGTGCTCACCGCGTTCCAGGAGGTGCAGAATGCCGTAACGGGCCTGTCGGTGCTCGCGCAGGCCGCGCAGCAAGCGGCGGCCGCCGTCGACGATGCGCGCAAGCTCGTGTCGCTCGCGCAGGACCGCTACGCGGGTGGCCTGACGCCGTTCATCGACGTGCTGACCGCCGAGCAGCAATTGCTGACGAGCGAGCGCCAGGCCGTGCAGATCCAGGGCCAGCGCGCGGCGCTCGTCGTGTTTCTCGCGAAGGCGCTCGGCGGCGGCTGGGACGGCGCGGCGTCGACCGCCGTCGCGGCGGCGGCCCCGCGGCACGACGCGGGCGTGGCCCCCTAACCCGGTTATGCGGACAAGCCTATGAAAGTCCTGATCGTCGAAGACGAACCGAAAGTCGTCGAATACCTGAAAAGCGGCCTGACCGAGGAAGGCTGGGTCGTCGATACCGCGCTCGACGGCGAGGACGGCGCGTGGAAGGCCGTCGAGTTCGACTACGACGTGGTCGTGCTCGACGTAATGCTGCCGAAACTCGACGGCTTCGGCGTGCTGCGCGCGTTGCGCGCGCAGAAACAGACGCCCGTCATCATGCTGACCGCGCGCGACCGCGTCGACGACCGCGTGCGCGGGCTGCGCGGGGGCGCCGACGACTACCTGACCAAACCCTTCTCGTTCCTCGAGCTGATCGAGCGGCTGCGCGCGCTGACGCGACGCGCGCGCGTGCAGGAATCGACGCTGATCTCGATCGGCGACCTGCGCGTCGACCTGATCGGCCGCCGCGCAACCCGCGACGGCACGCGCCTCGACCTGACCGCGCAGGAATTCCAGCTGCTCGGCGTGCTCGCGCGGCGCAGCGGCGAGGTGCTGTCGAAGACGACGATCGCCGAACTCGTGTGGGACGTGAATTTCGACAGCAACGCGAACGTCGTCGAGACGGCGATCAAGCGGCTGCGCGCGAAGCTCGACGGCCCATTCGCCGAGAAACTGCTGCACACGATCCGCGGCATGGGCTACGTGCTCGAGGCGCGCGAGGACGCCGACGGCGAGAGGCACCCATGAAACGCTCGATCACCCTGCGCCTTTCGGCGATGTTCGGCATCGTGTCGCTGCTCGTGTTCACGCTGGTCGGCTGCGGGTTGTTCGTGATGATGGAGCGCCAGTTGTTCGCCGAACTGCGCGCGACGATCGACACGCGCGCAAAGGTCGCGCAGATGATCGTGTCGCACGCGACCACGGCCGCGCGCGGCCGGCTGATGCAGGAAAAGCTCGCCGACCTCGAGCCGCCCGACGGCTCGACGCGCTACCAGGTCGACAGCCCCGACCCCGACTTCCGCTTCGGTCGTCCGGTCGACGGCGTGCCCGTCGGCAAACCGTTCGGTGCGTTCCAGCAATACGCGCTCAACGACAGCAGCTACGACGTGATGACGAAGACCGTCGCGGTCGCGGGCAGCGGCGAGCGACCTGCACTGAAGCTGATCGTCGCGACGTCGTGCGAGCGCACCCAGCGGATGCTGCGCCGTTTCGTATGGACGCTCGCCGCGCTGATCGCGACGGCCACCGTCATCACGCTGCTGCTGAGCCGCGCGGTCGCGCGCTTCGGGCTCGCGCCGCTCGAACGGCTGTCGCAGGACGCCGCAGCCGTCAGCGCCACCAACCGGCGCCAGCGGCTGCAGACCGAAGCGCTGCCGACCGAGCTGCGCGATCTCGCCGCCTCGTTCAACGGCGCGCTCGAACGCATCCAGCAAACCTACGCGCGGCTCGAAGCATTCAACGCGGACGTCGCGCACGAGCTGCGCACGCCGATCAGCATCCTGATCGGCCAGACCCAGGTCGCGCTGACGAGCCGTGACCGCTCGGTCGACCGGATGCGCCAGACGCTGCAGTCGAACCTCGAGGAATTCGAACGGCTACGCGTGATCATCAACGACATGCTGTTCCTGTCGCGCAGCGATCGCGGCGAGCGCGCGACCGACCTGAAGCACGTGTCGCTCGCCGACGAGGTACGGCGCATGCTCGACTTTCTCGAAATCCCGCTCGACGAAGCGCAGTTGCGCGCCGAACTGCACGGCGACGCGCGCGCGGCCGTCGATCCGTCGCTGTTCCGCCGCGCGATGACCAACCTGCTGATCAACGCGATCCAGCATTCGGCGCCCGGCGCGACGCTGAACGTGACGATCACACGCCGCGACACGCTCGTTGACGTGTCGGTCGCGAACCCCGGCGAGCCGATCGATCCCGTGCAGCGTTCACACGTGTTCGAGCGCTTCTACCGGCTCGAGGAAGCGCGCGCGAACAGCAAGGAGAATCACGGGCTCGGGCTATCGATCGTCAAGGCCGTCGCGGAGATGCATGGCGGCAGCGTGTTCGTCGCATGCTCGGGCGGCATCAATACGTTCGGCTTCTCGGTGTCGACGCAGCCGCTCACCGGCACCCCGCTGCGCGCGGCCGACGCGGCCGATCCGCATGCGCCGCTCCCGGCGCACGCGCCGCGCGCGATGCACTGACGGCGGCCACGCCGCCGAGGGCAGTTTTCTTCAATACGGGCCCGCCCGGCTTCTTTAGTCTCGATGCGACTTTCACATTCGCATGGAGACTTCCGATGAGCATGCTGGTTTCGATGGCCGCGTTCGCGCTGGCGTCGTCGATCACACCCGGTCCCGTCAACATCGTCGCGCTCAGTGCAGGCGCGCGCCACGGTCTCGGCGCAAGCCTGCGCTACGCGGCCGGCGCGACGCTCGGCTTCGTCGCCCTGTTCCTGCTGATCGGCCTCGGGTTGCACGCGGCGCTCGCGCGCTGGCCGATACTGACCACGGCCACCCAATGGTCGGGAATCGCGTTCCTGCTCTACCTCGCATTGCGGCTCGCGCTCGACGACGGCCGGCTGTCGGCCGACCCCACCGATCCGGACGCGCCGAACGTCTCCGGCCCGTCGGCGGCGGCCGGCGCGGCGATGCAGTGGCTGAATCCGAAAGCGTGGCTTGCGTGCGTGGCCGCGATGGGCGCGTATGCGGCCGACGGCGACCGTACGCAGGTCTGGCAATTCGCCGCGCTGTATCTGGTGATCTGCTTTGCATCGATCGCATGCTGGGCGTATGCGGGCGCATCGCTGCGGCACCGGCTCGCGAATGCGCGGCGGATGCGGCTGTTCAACCGCGCAATGGCGCTATTGCTCGCGGGCAGCGCGCTCTATCTGCTCGACCTCTAGCGCGGTCGTTTCGCGATACGCGCGTTACGCCGAGTGCCGTATTTGAACGGCGTCGCAAACCGATGGCGACCTGCCGCCGTACGGCGCCGCAGAGGTCCGCCCCCCTTGCCCGCTCCGCCGCTCAGCTCGCGGCGCTTCGATATTGTCCCGGCGTTGCGGCCGCGATGCGGCGGAACGCACGCTGGAAATGCGCCTGGTCGGCGAAGCCCGCATCGAGCGCGACGTCGGCGATCGGCCGGCCGCGGCGCAGCTCGGTGCGGCCGTACTGCACGCGACGATCGATCAGGAACGCGTGCGGCGTCATGCCGTAACGGGCGTTGAACGCGCGGATCAGGTAGGACGGCGACAGATCGGCGGCCGCGCAGATCGCATCGAGCGTGACGGCCTGCCGGCAATGCGCGGCGATGTAATCGGCCGCGCGCGCGAGCTTCGCGTTGTCGGCGCCGCGCGCGACCTCCACAGGCAGGTCGCGATCGAGCGCGCCGTGCAGTTGCGTGAAGAATTCGACCGCCGTGCTTTCCTTGCCGAGCGGATCGACGCCGGGCGATACGAGCGTGCGGTAGAACCCGCCGAATTGCGCGAACAGGTCGCGCCGTTGCGTCAACTTCGGCGAAAAGCCCTGAAAATCGCCATTCGGATCGCGCCCCAGCGAATGCTGCAGACGCGTGAGCCACGGCACGTCGACGTAGACCATCCGGTATGCCCACGCGTCGGGGCCGTACGGGTTGCATGCATGCACCTGTTCCGGATCGATGATCACGAGCACGCCGCGCCCGACGTGCTCTTTCGTCGGACCGTTCAGGTAGGTGCTCGTGCCGCCGACGATCGCGCCGAGCGAAAACGTGTCATGCGTGTGTTTTGCGTAGCAGATCGTCCGCCCGTCGTCGACGGTGCGCGCCTCGATGAACGGCAGCGCGGCGTCGCGCCAGAATGGCGACGGCACGGCGAGGGGGTTGGCGGAACGGCTCACGCGACAGGCTCCCGGATCGGATGGCGAACGCACACCGTACAAGACTGCGCGACGCGACGCAACCGCGAGCCGACGCGTCGCGGCCGGATCGCCTAAGCTTTGAATTCCGGCCGCCGCGGCACACGCGGCGGGTTCCGTTCCCTCTTCAAACCGGTACGCTCATGCACATCGATCTGAAAGGCAAGACCGCGGTCGTCACCGCCTCCACCGCCGGCATCGGGCTGGCGATCGCCGAAGGGCTCGCGCACGCGGGCGCGCGCGTCGTGGTCAACGGCCGCAGCGACAAGTCGGTCGACGCCGCGCTCGCGCTGCTGCGCACCGCGGTGCCCGGCGCGGACGTCGACGGCGTCGCCGCCGACCTGTCCGGCGCAGACGGCGTGGCGCGCATCACGCAGCACACGCCGGAGGCCGACATCCTCGTCAACAATGCGGGCATCTACGGGCTGAAGGCGTTCTTCGACATCGACGACGACGAATGGGAGCATTACTTCCAGACCAACGTGATGTCCGGCGTGCGTCTCGCTCGGCATTACCTGAAGGGGATGCTCGCGCGCAACACCGGCCGCATCGTGTTCATCTCGTCGGAATCGGGCCTGAACATCCCGGTCGACATGATTCATTACGGATTCACGAAAACCGCTCAACTGGCGATCGCGCGCGGCCTCGCGAAACTCGCGGCCGGCACGAACGTGACGGTCAACTCGGTGCTGCCGGGGCCGACGATGTCCGAAGGCGTGCGGGCGATGCTGAAGGCGACGGCCGACGAAACGGGCCGCAGCATCGACGATGTTGCCGTGGATTTCGTGCGCAACGAGCGGGCGAGCTCGATCATCCAGCGGCCGGCGACGACGGAGGAAGTCGCGAACCTTGTCGTGTACGTGTGCTCGCCACAGGCATCGGCAACCACAGGCGCGGCGTTGCGTGTCGACGGCGGCGTGGTCGACACGATCGCGTAACGGCAAACCCGGCCGCGATAAGGCCGATACGGCAGGCGCGGCCGACGGCCGACGGCCGCATCGCTATCGGGAAGCGGCCTTGCCCGGCTGCAGCGCGCCCTTGCGGTCGGCGTCCATGCAGGTATCGAAGCCGCGTTGCGTAACGGCGCCGGCATGATCGAACACGACGAAATAAGGCCGATGATCGTTGCCGTGCTCGATGAAGTAGTTGTAGCAGACGCCGCTGCCGTTACGGACCATCCACACGCTGCGCGGATTGCCGCCCGCGCGGACGACGTCGGCGCGCATCGCGCCATGCCGCGACGCGGCCCTCGCCAGCGGGGTACGCGAATACGAGAACGGCAGCCACGAATCGAACCACGCACAGCCGTGCAGCATCAGGCAGCTGGCCGCCAGGGACAGCGTCGCTGCGGGACGGGACATCGGAATCAATCGCATGCTTGGAGGAATCTGCTGCGCCGTGCCGGCGCGATCGAAAGCCCCATGCTACTAGACCTTGGGGTTCGGATCGAAAAGAAATGTTGAGATCGGTGTCCGGCCGCGCGGATCGTGCACGCCGCGAGCAAACCGGACCGCGGTAACGCGCAGCAATGCCGGACGGGCTTTCATCCGTACTCGCCGATACACCGATACACCGATACACCGTTACGCCGGCGTGGCGGACCGGCGCAGCGGCCGGCACCGTCATGCAACCCACTCGGCCCACAGCATCGTCAGCACCGTCATCAGCGCGGGGCCGACGAACAGCCCGATCAGGCCGAACGTCTCGGCGCCGCCGAGAATGCCGAACAGCACGAGCAGGAACGGCAAGCGCGTCGAGCTGCCGATCAGCACCGGCCGCACGAAATGCTCGGCGACGAACACGACCACGAAGCCGACCGCCAGCACCACGATCGCCCACACGGTCGCCCCTTGCACGAACAGCCATAGCGCCGCGCCGCAGAACACGATCGGCGCGCAGAACGGCAGCATCGCGGCGATGGCCGTCACGAGGCCGAGCAGCGCCGAGTGCGGAACGCCCGCGAGCGCATACGCGACGCCGAGAATGGCGCCCTCGCCCAGCCCGACGACGACCAGCCCCGTCACCGTGCCGTACACGGCGGCAACCATCCGTTCGATCAGGTCCGCGCCGCCGCGCCCGAACGCGCGCCGCGCGCCCTGCAGCAGTGCCCCCGACAGCTTGTGGCCGGCGCGCAGGATCACGAACAACGTGACCAGCATGAAGCCGAATTCGAACAGCCCGTGAGCGAGCTTCGTGCCGAACTGCCGGCCGAATGCGATGAATTTCGCGCCGCTCGCACCGTGCATCGCCGTGCCGGCATGCAGCGGATGACCGAGATTGGCCTGCCACCATTGAGTGATCTGCGCGGACCCGTAAGGCAGCCGCCCGACCACGTCCGGCAGCGGAATGCCGTTGTCCTGAATGGAATGCAGCCACATGCGCAGGTCGTGCTCCTGCGCGAACGCCTGCCCGAGCGCGAGCGCCACCGGCAGCACGACGAGCAGCGAAATCCCCGCGGTGATCACCGTCGCGGTCAGGGTCGGCCGGTCGCGAAACCACCGGTCCGACTCGAAGCGTTTCAGCAACGGCCACAGCGCGATCGCGATCACGCATGCCCATGCAATGGCGGGAATGAAATCGCGGATCACCCACAGCGCGAGCACCAGCAACACCGCATACAGCACGGCGCGGGCAATCTGCTGCACGCGCGGTCGCACGGCGGCATCCTGGGAGGGCGGGACATGTGCGCGCATGGCACCTCTGTCGAAATGAAAAAATGGCGGTTCGCCCGGGCCGAAAACCCGGTCGAAACCGCCATTCTATCCATCGTCGCCGCGACGGCATGCCGACGTCGCGCGCCACGTCGCCGAGCGCGGGCCGCGAACGCCGAGCCGCCGCGCGACCGGACGCGTGCTCAGGCCACCTTGTCGGCGACGCGATAGCGCTCCAGCCAGTGCGCGTACGGCGCGGGCAGCGTCCACGACGGACGCTCGACGCCGAGCTGCCTGGCCGCGTAGTACGGCCAGTGCGGATCGGCAAGATGCGCGCGGCCGATCATCACAAGGTCGAGCTGCTGCTCGGCGACGACACGGTTCGCCAGTTGCGGCGTGTCGATGCCCCACGCCGACGACACCGGCAGGCCGGCCTCGCGGCGCACGCGTTCGGCGATCGGCGCGAGAAACGCCGGGCCCCACGGAATCTGTGCGTTCGGCGTCGAGAAGCCGACCGACACGCTCAGCATGTCGAGCCCTTCCTGCTTCATCCGCTGCGTGAGCGCGATCGATTCGGCGAGCGTCTCTTCATCGCGGCCGTCGTATTCGATCACGCCGAGGCGCGCGGTCAGCGGCAGGTGCTCCGGCCATACCTGGCGCACTGCCTTCAGCGTATCGACGAGGAAACGGCCGCGGTTTTCCGCCGAACCGCCGTATTCGTCGTCGCGCCGGTTCGAATGCACCGAGAAGAAGCTCTGGCCGAGATAGCCGTGCGCGAAGTGCAGTTCGAGCCATTCGAAGCCGAGGTCGCGTGCACGCTTCGCCGATGCGACGAAGTCGGCCTGCACGCGCGCGATGTCGTCGTGCGTCATCGCGCGCGGCGTCTTCGGCAGATGCGCGCCGAACGGAACGGCCGACGGGGCGATGGTCTGCCAGCCGCGCGGATCGCCGTCGGCGATGTGATCGTCGCCTTCCCACGGACGGTTCGCACTCGCCTTGCGGCCCGCATGCGCGATCTGGATGCCCGGCACCGCGCCCGCCGCCTTGATCGCCGCGACCGACGGCGCGAACGCCTCGGCTTGCGCATCGGTCCACAGTCCGGCACAGCCCGGCGTGATGCGTCCTTCCGGCGACACGGCCGTCGCCTCCGCGATCACGAGGCCCGCACCGCCGCGCGCGATGCCGGCCAGATGCACGTGATGCCAGTCGTTGACGACGCCTTCTTCGGCGACGTACTGGCACATCGGCGGCACCGCGATACGGTTGCGCAGCGTGACATCCTTGAGTTTGAACGGTTCGAACAGGGCAGACATCCACCACTCCTTTGCTTGGTTCTGCGAAACGACTGGACGACCCGCCGCGCAGGTGCGTGCGGCGGAACGATTCGGGCCGTCGTCGGGCCGGCTGTGCCCGGCGACGGAAATGGCGCGGCACCGGTCATGCCGGCGCCGGGCGAACTTTTATCGACGGCTGAGCTGCGCGAGCAGTGCCTCGGCCGCGGGTGCCGACGACGCGGGGTTCTGCCCCGTGATCAGCAGCCCGTCGGTGACGACGTGCGGTGCCCAGTCGGCGCTGCGCTCGAACTGCGCGCCGTTGGTCTTCAGCATGTCCTCGACGAGAAACGGCACCACTTCCGTCAGCTCGACGGCCGCTTCCTCGCTGTTGGTGAAGCCCGTCGCACGCTTGCCGCGCACGACCGACTCGCCGGTTTTCGGGTCCTTCACGTGGCGCAGCACGCCCGGCGCGTGGCACACGGCCGCGACCGGCTTGCCAGCCGACAACGCGCGCTCGATCAGGCCGATCGAATGCAAATCCTCGGCGAGATCCCACAGCGGGCCGTGGCCGCCGGGATAGAACACCGCGTCGTAATCGTCGATCGACACGTCGGCCAGCTTGCGCGTCGCGGCAAGTTCGGCCTTGGCCGCCGCATCCGCGTCGAAACGGCGCGTGGCGTCGGTTTGCGCAGCCGGATCGCTGCTTTTCGGGTCGAGCGGCGGCTGGCCGCCCTTCGGCGACGCAAGCGTCAGTTCGACGCCGGCATCCTTGAACGCGTAATACGGCGCGGCCAGTTCCTCGAGCCAGAAGCCGGTCTTCTTGCCGGTGTCGCCGAGCGTGTCGTGCGAGGTCAGGACAACCAGAATCTTCATGATCGGACACTCCTTCGAAATGGGGGAACGGGGCCGCGTCGCGCGGCAGCCAACATGGCGCAAGCTGCGTGCCGCAAACAACGCGCGCCTGCCGGTTAGTCCGCTGGCGGGCGCCGGCGTGCCGGTCGCGCATCGAAAATGTTGGTTGCCCGACGCTATTAGACCAGTCGTCTAGTCGCGGCATCAAAAAAACGACGACCTCTCCTGCACGAGCAGCATCGCAGCACGATGTGGCATTTTCGCGTCTGCGCCCGGCGTCGCATTCATGAAGCTGGATGATAGCCCCGGATTAGACCGGTCGTCTAGAGATCAGTGATTCAGCCCTGCCACCGTCATGGCTTTTTGCAACGGAGCGCATCCGGCAACGTCCGCTGTCGATCGCGCCCCCCTTTCCGCTCCGATGTAGCGGCTCTCGCGAGCACGTTCAGCCGCGACCACATCGCCGATCTGCCGTGCGAGGACGGCCGCCCACAGGGCTGGAAATCGTCATCGATCGCGGTTCGGTCGACGTGTTCGCGAACGGTGGCCGCGTGGCGCCGACGGGCCTGACCTTTGCGCCGCGTGATGCGGATCGCAGCGTCGTATTCGCCGAGCAGGGCCGCGCGATGCTTCGAGGGCCGACGGCGACGCGGCGCGATGCCGTGACGACGGCCCATCTCGCCAGCGATACGCATTACCGGCCGGGACGCTGCACCGCCCGACGTCGCGTCAGGCGGTGCAGCCTGGCCGGTTTTACGCTCAGAGCAAGCCCATCCCGCCCGACGCGATGATTTCCGCGCCGACGATGAACGCTGACTCGGGCGCGCTCAGGTGGAGCACCGTCGACGCGATTTCGTCCGGCGTGCCGAACCGGCCGATCGGCACGAGCCCCTTGATCTTTTCCGCGGTCTCGTCGAGCGTCGCCGCATCGAGCCCGAGCTTGCCGTACAGCGGCGTCTCGACCGGCCCGGGACTCACCACGTTCACACGCACGCCTTGCGGCAGCAATTCCGTCGACAGCGTCTTCGCGAACGAATTGACCGCCGCCTTGCTTGCCGCGTACACGGACGAACCCGGCATCCCGATGTGCGCGTTGATCGACCCGTTGATCACGATCGACGCGCCGCGGTTCAGCAGCGGGACGAGCGCCTGGATCTGGAAATACGCACCCTTCACGTTCGTGTTGAACACGAGGTCCCACAATGCCTCGTCGGTATCCGCGAACGGCGCGAGTTTCGCGACGCCCGCGTTGATGAACACGGCGTCGAGCCGCGCGCCGGACGCCGCGATCGCATCCGCCAGCGCCCGCGCCGACGCAACGGCGCCGGCCTCGTTGCGGATCGCGCGCGCGCCGTCGCCGAGCGTCTCGCGCGCGGCGGCGAGCGTCTGCTCGTCGCGACCGGTGATGATGACCCGCGCGCCTTCGGCAGCGAATGCCCGTGCGGCCGCCAGGCCGATGCCGCTGTTGCCGCCCGTGACGAGTACCGTTTTTCCTTCGAAGCGTTGCATGATGTTCTCCTGTGAACCGGTGAGTTGACCGTGAACACAGGATGCGCGCGGCGCCGGGGATTGCCGTACGACGGGCGCAGCAGATACGTTCGAAATCTTCGAACGTGTTTTCGGAGGCTCGCCCGGTCCGCGCATTCAACCCGCCACGTCGATCCCGTCGAGCAGCCGCTGCGCGAGCCGCGGTTCCCGCAGTTGCTCGAGCCACCATTGCAGCGCGCGACCGTCGCGATCGCCGCGCCACGCGACATACAACACGTTCGGTTCGCGCGGATCGGCCGTTTCCTTCTCCACCAGCTCGCCGCGCGCAAGCAGCGACGCGACCCGCCGGCGCGGCACCCAGCCGACGCCGAGCGCGTCGCGCTGCGCGAGGATCTTCGCGCGCATCGACGGCACCGCGAGCACCGCCTGCCCGCCGAGCAGCCCGTACGCCCGGCCGGCCGAGCGCCGCGAAGAATCGGCGACGACGACCGCGCGGTGCGCGCCGATCGCATCCCGCGTGAGCCGCTCGCTCGACGCCGCAAGCGGATGGCGCGGCGATACCGCGAACACCCATTCCATCGCGCCGAGCTCGAACCACTTGAAACCCGGAATTGCGGGCGGCTCGTTGGTCGCGCCGACGACCAGATCGGCGCGACCGTCGCGCAGCGCCTCCCAGGTGCCGCCGAGGACTTCGTGCGTGAAGCGCAGCGACACGCCCGAATCGAGCGCGTCGAACGCACACACGACCGGCAGCAACGTATCGAACTCCAGCACCTCGTCGCTGACGATCCACAGGCGATCCTCCCAGCCGCTCGCGACCTGCCGCACGCGCTGCGTGAGCCGCGCGACGTCCAGCGCGAGGCGCGATGCCTCGTCGGTCAGCAACTGGCCGGCCGGCGTGAGCTGCAGCCGGTAGCCGCGCCGGTCGAACAACAGCGCGTCGAAGCGCGTTTCGAGTTGCCGCGCGGCGTGCGACACCGTCGACGGCGCCTTGCCGAGCCGCGCGGCCGCCCGCGACAGGCTGCCGGTGGCACGGATCGCATCGAGCAGCGCGAGTTCGTCTTCGGACAACATGAGCGGCACTCCGGTCGGGGGGTATGGTGGATCGTAAGCCAGCGGCGGGCGACGGTCCAATCGAATGGCGCTGCGCCGGGCGTGTGGCGGATGCAGGGCCGCCTTCGCGAAGAGGGGCGATCCCGTGCATCCGGACAGGCTCGCAAACCGGGCTCGCCATGACCGCAGGCACGCTCATTCCCCGGGACGCACGAAGCCGCACATGCCCGCCCTCCCGAGCGCCGGTCCAGCGCCAATCCAGCCACGAACTTCCGGTATGCTGATCGATGCCGAATTCCAGCATTCGAGGTAACCACTGCGATGGACATCGCGATCCGCATCGAAGGCCGTCACGACCTGACCGGACAGATCTTCCGCCAACTGCGCACCGCCATCGTCGACGGGCGGCTCGAAGGCGGCGTCCGCCTGCCGTCGACGCGCGACCTCGCGAAACAGCTCGGTGTATCGCGCAAGACCACGCTCGACGCGTTCGAGCGCCTCGTCGCCGAGGGCTATCTGAACACGCGCGCGGGCGACGGCACGTTCGTCGCCGACGGCCTCGCACGGGTGCCGCATGCGGCGGCAGCGGCAACGCCGTCGCTCGTCGAAGCCACGCCGCAGGTTCATGCCGTCGACGCGCGCGAACTGTGGGACGACCTGCCCGATGCGCTCGCGATGCCCACGCCGCAGGATTCGCCTGCCTTCGACTTTCGCGGCGGCGTGACCGACAAGACGCTATTCCCGTTCGACGCGTGGCGCCGCTGCCTGCATCACGCGCTGCGCCAGCAGGCGCGCGGCCCCGGCCAGTATCACGACCCGGCCGGCGATCCGCAGTTGCGCGGCGCGATCGCGCGCTACGTCGGGTTCAGTCGCGCGGTCGCTTGCGGCTGGGACGACGTGCTCGTCACGCAGGGCGCGCAACAGGCGCTCGACCTGATCGCGCGCGTGGTCGTGCGGCCGGGCGACATCGTCGCGGTCGAGAATCCCGGCTATCCGCCGGCACGCGCGGCGTTCGCGTCGCTCGGCGCGACGGTGATCGGCGTGCCGGTCGATGCGCACGGCATCGTCACCGAACGGCTGCCCGACGACGCGCGCCTCGTCTACGTGACGCCGTCGCACCAGTTCCCGCTCGGAATGCCGATGACGCTGGACCGGCGCGTCGCGCTGCTCGAGTGGGCGCAGCGCCGCCGCGCGGTGATCATCGAGGACGACTACGACGGCGAGTTCCGCTTCGAAGGCCGCCCGGTGGAATCGCTGAAGAGTCTCGACCGCACCGGCCTCGTCGCATACGTCGGGACGTTCTCGAAGACGATCTTCCCGGAACTGCGGATCGGCTACGCGATACCGCCGCGCGCACTGCGCGGCGCGCTGTCCAAGGCCAAGCAGATCGTCGACTGGCATACCTGCTCGCTGACGCAAGCCGCGCTCGCGCGCTTCATGCTCGAAGGCGACTTCGCGCGGCACCTGCGACGCGTGCAGAAGCACTACGACGCACGCCGCAAGATGCTGATCGCACACCTGCGCGGCGGGCTCGCGCCGTGGTTCGACACGATCGTGCCGACCGCCGGCATTCACCTCGCCGCGCTGCTGAAACCCGGGCTCGACGAAACCGCGCTGGTCCGGGCGGCCCGCGCCGACGGCATCGGCCTGTACGGAATCTCGGCGTTCCATGTCGGCGCGCCGGCCCGCGCGGGCTTGCTGTTCGGCTATGGCGGGATCGACGCGCTGCGTATCGACACGGCGCTCGTGAAACTGGCCGCGCTGCTGGGTCCGGACGACACCGGTCACATGCCACTGGTTACCTGAATTTTCCGGAAATTGGCCATTCAAGCAGGCCAGTGAGCGGCATACAGTAGGTCCTGTCGCGCCGCCGTGCGCATCAACCCGCCAAGGACCCACCATGCAACCGCGCCTGAACTTCTACGCCGCCAGCCCGAACGCCATCAAGGTGATGCGCAACGCCGAGGAATTCCTCGCGAAGAGCACGATCGAAAAACCGCTCGCCGAACTCGTCCGGCTGCGCGCATCGCAAATCAACGGCTGCGCGTTCTGCGTCGACATGCACACGACAGACGCGCGCAAGGGCGGTGAAACCGAGCGCCGCTTGGCAACCGTCGTCGTGTGGCGCGAAACGCCGTTCTTCACCGAGCGCGAACGCGCGGCGCTCGAATGGACCGAAGCGCTGACGCTGGTCGCCGACAACCACGTGCCCGATTCCGTCTGGGAAGCCGTGAAGCCGCATTTCAGCGACGAAGAACTGTTCGAGCTGTCGCTGCTGATCACGACGATCAACGCGTGGAACCGCTTCGCGATCGCGTTCCGCAAGATGCCCGAATAACGGAGACGATGATGATGCATTCGCCTCTCCGTCATACGTTCCTGTGCGCGTTGCTCGCGCTCGGCGCCGCGCTGCCGGCCGCCGTCCATGCGCACGAGGCAGGCGACAACGTGCACGCGATCATGCGCCAGGCCGTGCCCGAAGCGCCCGGCAAGCTCGCGGTCGTCGCGACCGTCGACTATGCGCCCGGCCAGGCGTCGGAACCGCACCGGCACCTCGGCTCGGTGTTCGCCGTCGTATCGAAAGGCGAAGTGTTGTCGCAGGTGAACGGCGGCCCGGTGCGCCGCTATCGCGCCGGCGAAGGCTGGTACGAGCCGCCCGGTTCGCGCCATCAGGTGTCGCACAATGCGAGCGCCACCGAACCCGCGCAACTCGTCGTGTTCGGGTTGACCGGCGAGCACGATCCGCTGAAGTCGCCGATCGATCAGTGACGACGTTTCAGGCGCGCGTGCCGAGGCGCACGCGCACGCCTGCTTCACGACCGGTTTCCCCGCCGGCTCAGGGCCGGTGCCCCACCGGTTTCGGCCGTCTCCATCCGCCGTTTCCGCATTAACCGCTCCCTACACGCCGCCACCCGCGCACGGCCCTCCGTCGAGCGCCTCCCCGCTCGTCCGCACCGCCATTCGACACTCGCCTGATCTCGATCAACGCGGGCGAAAACCCTTCCTTGAAATTAACTAACTCATCAATTAGCGTCGATTTCATGAATGCGAAATCCACCGTCGCCAGGCCACGCGGGCGCCGCCCGTCGGTGGAGGACTTCGACCTGCGCGACCACATGCTCGACGTCGCGATCCAGCTGTTTGCCGAGCGCGGCATCGCCGCGACGACGGTTGCGCAGATCGCCGCGGCGGCCGGCGTCACATCGGCGATGGTCCACTACTACTTCACGAGTCGCGAGCAACTGCTCGACGCGATCGTCGAGGAGCGGCTCGCGCAGGTCATCGCGTTCGTGTGGCGACCGACCGCGCCGCAGATCGAAAGCGATCCGTTCGCGCTCGTCGCGGAACTCGTCGACCGCTTTTTCGACGTCACGCATCGCATGCCGTGGCTGCCGTCGATCTGGCTGCGCGAGATCGTCCACGAAGGTGGCCTGCTGCGCGAGCGGATGGTCCGCCGCATTCCGCTCGAGCATGTCGGGCGTTTTGCCGAACGCATCCGCGCCGCGCAGCAGGCCGGCACGCTGAACCCGTCGCTCGAACCCGCATTCCTGTTCCATTCGGTCATCGCGCTCGTGATGCTGCCGCTTGCGACCGCGAAGCTGTGGCAAAGCGCGCGCGGCCTGCCGCCGATCGATCGCGACGTGCTGCACCGCCACGTCCGCGCGCTGCTCGACTCAGGCATGCAGGCGCCCGCCACCGCGCCGGATGCGCGCTCGCGCGCGCCACGGAGGCCGTCGTGAGCACCGCCCGCGCGCTGCCGCTCGCGCTGGCCGCCGCCACGCTGCTCGCCGGTTGCGGACGATCGGCGGACACCGGCACGACCTACCAGGGCTATGTCGAAGGCGAATTCGTGTACCTGTCGTCATCGCAAGCGGGCACGCTGACCCAGTTGTCGGTCGAGCGCGGCCAGGCCATCGCGGCCGGTACGCCGGTGTTCGCGCTCGAAGCCGTCAGCGAAACGGCCGCTCTGCGGCAGGCGCAACACCAGCTCGCGGCCGCTCGCGCGCAGCTTGCCGATCTGCAGACCGGCAAGCGTCCTCCGGAGGTCGCGGTCGCGCGCGCCCAGCTCGCGCAGGCCACCGCACAGGCGGCACGGGCCGCCGCGCAACTCGTGCGCGACGAACGCCAGTACGCGGCCGGCGGCCTGTCGAAGCAGCAGCTCGACGATACGCGCACGTCCGCGCAGACCACTGCCGCGCAGATGCGCGAGCTGCGCAACCAGGTCGAAGTCGCGCGTTTGCCGGGCCGCGAGCAGCAGATCGCCGCCCAGGCCGCGCAGGTCGACGCCGCGCAGGCGGCAGTAGCCGAAGCGCAATGGAAGCTCGACCAGAAGCGTATCGCCGCGCCTGCCGCCGGGCGCGTGTACGACACGCTGTACCGTGTCGGCGAATGGGTGCAGGCCGGCAATCCGGTCGTACAGATGCTGCCGCCGCAGAACCTGAAGGTGCGCTTCTTCGTGCCGGAGGCAGCCATTGCATCGCTCGCCCCGGGGGAGACGATCTCGGTCCATTGCGACGGCTGCCCGGCCGACTTGCCCGCACATATCACCTACGTGTCGAGCGAGGCCGAGTACACGCCGCCCGTGATCTACAGCAACGCGAGCCGGACCAAGCTCGTGTTCATGGTCGAGGCGCGCCCGGCGCTCGCCGACGCGCCGAAGCTGCATCCGGGCCAACCCGTCGCCGTGAGGGTGCGATGAACCTGCCGTCCGCTCCGTACGCGATCGACGTCGACCGCCTGAACAAGCGATTTGGCGACAAGCACGTCGTGAAGGACGTATCGCTGCGCGTCGCGCGCGGCGAGATCTTCGGCTTTCTCGGACCGAACGGCAGCGGCAAGACCACCTCGATCCGGATGATGTGCGGCCTGCTCACGCCCGACTCGGGCAGCGGCACCTGCCTCGGCTACGACATCGTGCGCGACAGCGCGCAGATCAAACGGCGCGTCGGCTACATGACGCAGCGCTTCTCGTACTGGGAAGACCTGTCGATTCGCGAGAACCTCGATTTCGTCGCGCGCGTGTACGGGATGCCCGATCGCCACGCGGCCGTCGCGCGCGCGCTCGACGGGCTCGGCCTCGCAAGCCGTGCGGACCAGCTCACGGGCGCGCTGTCCGGCGGCTGGAAACAGCGCCTCGCGCTCGCCGCGTGCATGCTGCACGAACCGGAACTGCTGCTGCTCGACGAACCGACCGCCGGCGTCGACCCTGCCGCGCGCCGCGACTTCTGGGAAGAACTGCACCGGCTGGCCGCGCAAGGGATCTCGGTGCTCGTCAGCACGCACTACATGGACGAAGCCGAGCGCTGCCACAAGCTCGCGTACATCGCGTCAGGCAAACTGCTCGCGCAGGGCACATCGACGGAAATCGTCGCGTCGCAGCACCTGTCGACCCGCTCGATCACGGGCGGGCACCTGGCCGAACTGTCCGCGCAACTGCGCACGATGCCAGGGGTCGACCAGACCGTCGTGTTCGGCTCCGCGCTGCACGTGAGCGGCCGAGATCGTGCGCTGCTCGACGCCACGCTCGCGCAGGTTGCGGCGCAGGCCGCCGCACGGGCGGACGGTCGCGCATCGCTGCAGGTCGCGCCGATCGACACCGGGCTCGAAGATGTCTTCATCTACATGATGGGCCGTGCATCCGCGGCGCCCGACGGAGCGTCGTCATGAACGCGTGGACGAGCCTGCGCGAGTCGTTCTCGGTCACGCGCTGGTGGAGCATCGTGATGAAGGAATTCCTGCAGTTGCGCCGCGATCGCGTGACGTTCGCGATGATCGTCGGTGTGCCGATCATCCAGCTCGCGCTGTTCGGCTTCGCGATCAACACCGATCCGAAGCATCTGCCGACCGCGGTGATCGTCGCCGATCCGGGCCCCTTCGCACGCAGCTTCATCGCGGCGATGCGCAATTCCGCGTATTTCGACATCGTCGCGGCGCTGCCCGACGAAGCGGCCGGCAGGCATGCGCTCGCGCGCGGCGACGTGCAGTTCGTGCTGAGCGTGCCGGCCGATTTCTCGAAACGGCTGCTGCGCGGCGAGCATCCGTCGCTGCTCGTCGAGGCGGACGCGACCGATCCCGTCGCGACCGCGTCGGCGATCGGTGCGCTGCCGGGCCTCGTGCAGCCCGTCGCGGACAAGGATCTGACGGGCCCCCTTGCGCACCTGAACGGCCGCCCGCCCGCGTTCGACGTTGTGCTGCATCGCCTGTACAACCCCGAAGGCATCACGCAGTACAACGTCGTGCCCGGCCTGATGGGCGTGATCCTGACGATGACGATGGTGATGATGACGGGCCTCGCGATCACCCGCGAACGCGAGCGCGGCACGATGGAAAACCTGCTTGCGACGCCCGTACGGCCGCTCGAGGTGATGACGGGCAAGATCGTCCCGTACGTGTTCATCGGGCTGATCCAGGTGTCGATCATTCTCGCCGCCGCGCGGTACGTGTTCGAGGTGCCGTTCGTCGGCGGCGTATTCGCGATCTACCTGGCCGCGCTGCTCTTCATTGCCGCGAACCTGACGGTCGGCATCACGCTGTCGTCGCTCGCGCAGAACCAGTTGCAGGCGATGCAGCTCGCGGTGTTCTACTTCCTGCCGAACATCCTGCTGTCGGGCTTCATGTTCCCGTTCGCCGGGATGCCGAAGTGGGCGCAGTTCATCGGCAACCTGCTGCCGCTCACCTACTTCAACCGCCTGGTGCGCGGCATCCTGCTGAAAGGCAACGACTGGAGCGACCTGTGGCCGTCCGTGTGGCCCGTCGCACTGTTCACCGTCGTCGCGATGGGTATCGCGCTGCGCTTCTACCGGCGCACGCTCGATTAGGGGCCGCACGATGAAACCGGCTTCGCGTCGCGCCTCCCCCGCTGCCCACGGCAGCGTGCTGGCCGCCGTCGCACTGCTCGCCGGATGTGCGGTCGGGCCGGATTTCCGCGCGCCTGACCCGCCGGCCACGCCGCAGTACACGCGCGATGCGGCGCCCACGACCACGGTGGCCGCCGGCAGCCCGGCCGGCGACGCGCAGACGTTCGAGCCGTCCGCACACACGCTGCAACGCTGGTGGACGGCGTTCGGCTCCGATCCGCTGGACCGCCTCGTCGATACCGCATGGCACAACAGCCCGACGCTCGCCGAGGCCCGCGCGCGGCTCGACGAGGCGCGGCAGAACCATGTGGCCCAGGCCGGCGCGACGATGCTGCCGCGCGTCGACGCAAACCTGTCTGCCACGCGCGAGCAGGTCGACATCGCCGCGTTCGGGCTGCCCGCGAGCGTGCCGAATCCCGGGCCATTCACGCTGTATGACGCATCGGTGAACGTATCGTACGCACTCGACGTGTTCGGCGGCGACCGCCGTGCACTCGAAGCGCTGCGTGCCCAGGTCGACTATCAGGCGTACACGCTCGATGCCGCTCGCCTGACACTCGCGGGCAACGTCGTCGCGACCGCGATCCTGCGCGCGTCGCTCGCGCAGCAGGTCGCGCTCACTCGGCAGCTCGTCGACGCGCAGGCGCGGCAATTGCGCATCGTCGAAGCGCGCTTCGCGGCGGGTGGCGTGTCGCGGGCCGACGTGCATGCACAGCGTGCGCTGCTCGCGCAAACACAGGCATCGTTGCCGCCGCTCGCGGC
>NZ_JAGIXF010000210.1:0-1609 GCF_021483755.1 Burkholderia sp. WTPI3
AACTTGCCTGCGCGCCTTATCTGGCGTGGCATCCCGCTTCACACCCCCCCTCTCCGCTCCCGTCCGTAGCCCCCGTGTTACAGGACGGGGGCTTTTCGCGGTGCCACCCTCCCGCGAAGCCGCAACCGAACCGGCTTTCCTCGCTCCGCTGCGGGAAGGCGGTTCGGCAGCAGCTTCGACCGTATCAAGGAACCGGGAGAACTCCCGTACTGCACGCTCGGCCACCGGCTCAAGAGCGGCGTTTGCCTCATGCAGGCCCTTCGCCAGCTTCTCCGCCTCGAACCGTTGAACGTCTTTGAGTTTCTGGAACGTCGCCGCCATACGCTCGAAGGTCGGCATGGATAGCTCCACGATCTCCGCAAGGAATGCACTCATCGACTGCCCCGAGGCAGACGTAAGCGCGCGGAGCACGTCGTACTGATGTTCGGTCAGTGTGACCTGAACGCGTGGCTTGGCTGTAGGCATGAGCGCCTCCCGTTGTCATGGTGTACCAAGTGTACCACCTGACACACTCGCACCGTCAAGCGCCGCATGTTCGGCATGGGATCGGGGAAGATGAGGCCATTCCCCGACCCCATCCCTGAGCGTATTCGAACCTCGCCCGTCAAGGGTCCGCTATCGCCGCTTCGCGCCCTTGACTGATTCGACGCCGTTGCAGCGTCAAGGCCCCTGAACACCTGCGATCCGCCCAGGCGGTCCGGCGTCCCGCGTGCGCCTGCGGTGCAAGCACTCGCCCGCGCACGCGTCCCGCTCTACCCGCCCTTTGCTGAACGCTCGGCCATGCGGGCCAAATCATCGCCCAGCGTTTTTCCTACGCACTCCCAAGAACCGAGGTCCGCGTACAACTGCCGAAGATGGTTGCCGTACTGCTGAAGCATGAAACGGTGCCGCCGCTCTTCGTCCGTCTCTCTGCCGGCCTGCATCATGATCCGCTCGATGTCGAGCGCACAGGCACGCGCGGCCAGCTCAGTAGTCCAGCCCGAAAAGCCCCATGCCTGCTCAGGCGAACATTGCGCCGCGTACGCCTTCCACTCCTTCCGAGGCCGCACTTGCACCTCAAGCCGTGACCAGTGGTCCGGAATCTCCGCATGGCGATCAGCAGGAAGCGACCGCCGAACCTCTGCCGTCTTGTCGTAGAGCCGCACGCGCACATCAGACGACGCTGACCCGAGGTAGTACGTGCGACCCTCAGAAACATCGTCTGGAACGAACGCGCAGCCCTTCACGCCCAGATCCTTCGCCACACCTCGACAGACCGTCTCAAGCCCTTCAAACGAGCCCGACTGGCAGAAGTCCTCTGCCGCATCGAAACGTGTCACCCGATGAACCGGCCACGCATCGCGTACGAGCCGCACAAACGGCTCCGTAGCCTCTCCCGATGCCGTGACATTGGGATGCCCATTCGGACCGCCACAGAGGACCGCTGCGACCCGTTCGCCCGCGCGATCGCGGATCACGAAACTCTGGTGGTAGTTGTGGCGCCCTCGCCCCTCCTCCACCGATCCACCCCCGCCGATCGTATCGCGCAGCGTCTCGACCAAGACCGTAGGATTTTCAGGAATCGAGGCCTGATACCAGTCGAATCGCATCAGGCACCCCCTTTCCTTAC
>NZ_JAGIXF010000211.1:0-1451 GCF_021483755.1 Burkholderia sp. WTPI3
GAAAGCTACATTCCGTGGCGGTCGGGACGGCGATAGTCACCATGACGGCGATCGTACTGGCGGGTTGCGGCGATATGTCCCACCGCGGAACGGATACCGTGATCGGCGCCGGTGTCGGCGGCGTCGCCGGTGCGGTCCTGACGGGCGGCAGTGCGTTGGGCACCGTTGGTGGAGCGGCCGTCGGCGGGGTTGTCGGCAATCAGGTCGGGAAATAGGTCGGGCGTTTTCGGAAGACCCGGTACATGGGCGATTGGGACGGCATGGACATCGACTGGCTGAGAAACGCGTTCGGCAGGCATGCGCGTCATGCCGATGGCGGGACGCAGCCCGGGCATGACCTACTTTTGCGACAGCAGCCGGTCGCTTTCCTTCTTGACTACCATGTAGCATTCGCACACACGCCGCTCGAGGGCGCTGCGATCGACGACTTCGATCAATCCGCGCGAATAACGGATGATGCCTTCTTCCTGAAGCCGTTTTGCGGTTTCCGTCACGCTGGCTCTGCGCACGCCGAGCATGTCGGCAATCAATTCCTGCGTCATTCGCACGTTGCGCGAATCCAGCCGGTCGAGGCTCAGCAGCAGCCAGCGGCAGAATTGCTGCGCGATCGAGTGATGGCGATTGCACACGGCCGTCTGCGCCATCTGGGTGATGAGCGCCTGCGTGTAGCGCAGAAACACGCGCTGCAACGCGCCGCCGCGCGCGAATTCCTCTTTCACGATCTGTCCGCTCAGGCGGAACGCTTCGCCCGCGCTCTGGACGATGGCCCGGTTCGGCATCGTTTCACCGCCCATGAACAGCGCGACGCCCAGCAGCCCGTCGCGTCCGACCACGGCAATCTCCGCGGACGAACCGTTTTCCATCACGTACAGCATCGAAATGATCGCGGTCGTCGGCAGGTAGACGTGGCTCAGGTGATCGCCCGGTTCATACACCACATGCCCGAGCGGCAGCGCGACCCACGACAGATGGGGCTCGATGCGCTTGCGCTCCTCCAAGGGCAATTCGCCAAGAAGATTGTTCGCTGCTACGGGCGAGTAGGCCGCGTCGTCCCGCTTGGCGGGCACGACGCCTGCTCCCGAGCGGATTCGGTCGATGCGCGCGAGAAGCTTCGCATGCTGTGCGGCCTGCGTTTCCCGGTTTTTCTCGGGCAGCAAGCTCGACAGCGACGTACGCAACGTGTCGTGGCCCAGCGCATCGAGGATCTTGATCTTGGTGAGGATACCGAGATCGCTTTTGCCGGTGCGCCATGCCGAGATTTGCGCACGCGTCAGCCCCAGGCTGTCGGCCAGTTGCGCATCGCTGCCGAACTGTCCCTCGCGCTTCAGTTCGTCGAACAACTTGCCCCAATCAAATCGCATGGATCGATAGTTAAGTTTGGTGTCAAATTGATTTGACATCACGCGTGGCCGATGAAAGAATACGATGAGCGTTGGCATGTCAAATCCTAG
>NZ_JAGIXF010000212.1:0-1448 GCF_021483755.1 Burkholderia sp. WTPI3
TGAACTGACCCCGTAAAGTTGGACGGGTTATGACGGCTAGGGCTGAGAGGGCTGAGTTCTGTATTGCACGGGACTCAGCCCTTTTAGTTTCAGTTTGATGCGGTCGTGATTGTAGTAGTGGATATAGCTTGCCAAGCCGGATTGCAGTTCGTCCAGGTTGCGGAACCGATTCAGATGGAAGAACTCGGATTTCAGCGTGCCGAAGAAGCTCTCCATGGCGGCGTTGTCCAGGCAATTCCCTTTACGCGACATGCTTTGCGTGAGCGCTCGTTGCTGCAGTAGGCGGCGATACGCTGGCATCTGGTACTGCCAGCCCTGATCCGAATGCAAGAGAGGCCGCTCGTGTGACTTCAAGCGCGCCAATGCCTTGTGAAGCATTGCGCTGACCATCTCGAACGCCGGGCGCCTCGCGGTTTCATAAGCAATGATCTCGCCGTTGTACAGATCGAGCACTGGTGACAGGTACAGCTTCTGGCCGCCCACGTTGAATTCCGTGACATCCGTTACCCACTTCTCGTTCGGACGCTTTGCGTAGAACCGACGCTGTAAAACATGAGGTGCAACACGTCCGACGCTACCTTTGTAGGAGCGGTATTTCTTCGGGCGCACACAAGACTTCAGCCGCAACTCGCCCATCAGACGCGCCACAGTCTTGTGGTTAATCACCTGTCCCAGATTACGTAGAGCGAGCGTGATGCGTCGATAGCCGTAGCGGCCCTTGTGCCGTTCGAACAGCGAGCAGATTCTCGCCCTTGTATCGGCATACTTGTCGGCTGCTCCGAGCAATTTCTGATGATAGTAGAACGTGCTGCGCGCCAAGCCGGCAACCTTCAACAAGCCCGCAAGCGAATATTGCTGCCTTAGCTCGAGCACGATTTGCGCTTTTTGCGTTGCGCTGATCGCTGCTGCGCTTGAGCCAAGGCTTCGAGCTTTTTTAGGTACGCGTTCTCCATGCGCAGGAAGTTCAACTCGTCGAGTAGTTCCTGTCGGGAGCGCGTATCGTCCTCGGGTAGCGGTGGTGGCGTGATCGGTGGCTTGGGCATCTTTCTGGGGCGCCCCCGCTGGCGCGGCGACAGTGCGTCTATACCGCCTTCATCATACTGGCGTTTCCACTGGCCGATGGCCGTACGGTTCCTAATGTTGAAGCGTGCAGCCGTCTCACGCGCTGACAACCCCTCGCTACGCATTTGCTGCAGTACAAGCAACTTGAACTCTGCGCTGTAGCGCTCGCACTTCTTCTTCAAGCCTGCCGGACCATGTATGCGATGGGCCGCCACCCACTTGCGGATCGTCGCCTCATCGACGCCGTGGCGCTTGGACATCTCACGGAACCCAGCGTGGCCGGACTCGTACTCCTCTGCAATGGATACCTTGAACTGCTCCGTGTACTTGCTCATGAAAAACACCCCAAAGGTTGGATCGATGTCCAACTTTTGGGGTGCAGCTCA
>NZ_JAGIXF010000213.1:0-1364 GCF_021483755.1 Burkholderia sp. WTPI3
CCGTTGAAGAAGCGGTGCGTCTGAAGGAAGCGGGCGTGGCAACGGAAGTGATCGCCGTGTCGGTAGGCGTTGCACAAGCGCAGGAAACGCTGCGTACGGCGCTGGCGATCGGTGCGGATCGCGCGATCCTTGTCGAATCGACAGACAGCGTCGAGCCGCTGGCCGTCGCGAAGATCCTGAAGGCGCTGGTCGACAAGGAACAGCCGCAACTGGTGATCCTCGGCAAGCAGGCGATCGACGACGATTCGAACCAGACGGGTCAGATGCTGGCCGCGCTGGCGGGCCTGCCGCAAGCGACGTTCGCGTCGAAGGTGACGATCGCCGACGGCCGTGCGACGGTTGCACGCGAAGTCGACGGCGGCGCGGAAACGCTGTCGCTTCAACTGCCGGCAGTCGTGACGACCGATCTGCGCCTGAACGAGCCGCGCTACGTGACGCTGCCGAACATCATGAAGGCGAAGAAGAAGCCGCTGGAAACGGTGAAGCCGGAAGAGCTGGGCGTGGACGTCGCGCCGCGTCTGAAGACGCTGAAGGTGGTCGAGCCGCCGAAGCGTGCAGCCGGCGTGAAGGTGCCGGACGTGAAGACGCTGGTCGAGAAGCTGAAGACCGAAGCCAAGGTGCTGTAAGAGGGAGCGCAAAGAAATGACGATTCTGGTGATTGCAGAACACGACAACGCGTCGATCAAGGCCGCGACGCTGAACGCGGTGGCGGCGGCGGCGAAGATCGGCGGCGACATTCACGTGCTGGTCGCGGGCCACAACGCGCAGGGCGCGGCCGATGCGGCGTCGAAGATTGCGGGCGTATCGAAGGTACTCCTGGCCGACGCGCCGCAACTCGAAGCGGGCCTGGCGGAAAACGTCGAGGCGACCGCGCTGAACATCGCGAAGGATTACTCGCACATCCTCGCGCCGGCGACCGCGTACGGCAAGAACATCGCGCCGCGCATCGCCGCGAAGCTGGACGTCGCGCAGATCTCGGACATCACGGCAGTGGACTCGGCCGATACGTTCGAGCGCCCGATCTACGCGGGCAACGCGATCGCGACGGTGCAGTCGAGCGACCCGATCAAGGTCATCACGGTGCGTGCGACGGGTTTCGATCCGGTAGCCGCGGAAGGCGGCAGCGCATCGGTCGAGAAGATCGAAGCGGCAGCCGACGCAGGCAAGTCGCAATTCGTGAGCCGTGAGGTGACGAAGCTGGACCGTCCGGAGCTGACGTCGGCAAGCATCATCGTGTCGGGCGGCCGCGGTCTGGGCAGCGGTGAAAACTACACGAAGGTGCTGGAGCCGCTGGCGGACAAGCTGTCGGCGGCACTCGGCGCATCGCGCGCGGCAGTGGATGCAGGCTACGTGCCGAACGACTA
>NZ_JAGIXF010000214.1:0-1358 GCF_021483755.1 Burkholderia sp. WTPI3
CTGTCGGGCGCGGTGATGGACCCGCGCGCGATCACCGAACTGTTCCCCGACTGGAAGGAGCGCGGCGCACCGCTCGATGTCGAGGTGACGGAAGACCGCTTCCTGTTCCTGTCCGAGAAGAGCGCGATCACCACGCCGAACTGGGCGCTGCCCGCCAACTTCCAGAACCACGGCAACTACGTGATCTCGCTGGGCAACGTCACGCGCTGGCTGGGCCAGCAGGCCGAGGCGCTGGGCGTGGAGATCTTCCCGGGCTTTCCGGCCGCGGAGATTCTCTACAACGACGACGGCTCGGTGAAGGGCGTCGCCACCGGCAACATGGGCGTGGGCAAGGACGGCGAGCCGACCGAGAACTTCCAGCTCGGCATGGAGCTGCACGCGAAGTACACGCTGTTCGCCGAAGGCTGCCGCGGCCATCTGGGCCGCCAGCTGATCTCGAAGTTCAAGCTCGACGCGAACGCCGATCCGCAGGCGTACGGGATCGGCATCAAGGAGCTGTGGGAAATCGATCCGGCGAAACACAAGCCGGGCCTGGTGATCCACACGGCCGGCTGGCCGCTGAAGTCCGATACGTACGGCGGCTCGTTCCTGTATCACATGGACAATAACCAGGTCGTGGTCGGCTTCGTGGTGGGCCTGGGCTACACGAACCCGTACCTGTCGCCGTTCGAGGAATTCCAGCGCTACAAGACGCACCCGTCGATCCGCGCGTTCCTGGAAGGCGGCAAGCGCGTGTCGTACGGCGCGCGCGCGATCACGGCCGGCGGGCTGCTGTCGCTGCCGAAGACGGTGTTCCCGGGCGGCGCGCTGATCGGCGACGACGCGGGCTTCCTGAACGCATCGCGGATCAAGGGCAGCCATGCGGCGATCAAGACCGGCATGCTGGCGGCGGACGCCGCATTCGACGCGGTGCAGGCCGGCCGGCAGTCGGACGAGCTGAACGCGTACCCGGATGCCTTCAAGCAATCGTGGCTGTACACGGAGCTGTACCGCGCGCGCAACTTCAAGCAGTGGATGGCCAAGGGGCTGTATCTCGGCACGCTGATGGTGGGGCTCGAGCAGAAGGTGCTGGGCGGCAACGTGCCGTGGACGCTGCATCACCGGCACGCGGACCACGAGATGCTGAAGCCGGCGTCGCAGTGCGCGCCGATCGAGTATCCGAAGCCGGACGGCAAGCTGACGTTCGACCGGCTGTCGTCGGTGTTCATCTCGAACACGAACCACGAGGAGAACCAGCCGGCGCACCTGACGCTGAAGGATGCGAGCGTGCCGGTGAACGTGAACCTGCGCACGTACGCGGGGCCGGAGGGGCGTTTCTGCCCGGCGGCGGTGTACGAGTTCGTGAAGAACGACGACGG
>NZ_JAGIXF010000215.1:0-1291 GCF_021483755.1 Burkholderia sp. WTPI3
CAAACGCAAGGAAGAAGTGACGATAGAACCGGGCAAGGGCTTGAACCTGGACCCGGAACTGATCAAGCAACTGGTGCCCGGAACGCTGGACCGGGCGACGATCAACGAGCAGCTCGCGGCGCTCAAGAAGGCGATCTTCGAGCGCGCACTGGGCGGCGAGTTGGCCCACCACCTCGGCTACGAGAAGGGCGAAGCCAAGCCGGCCGGCAGCACGAACCATCGCAACGGCACCAGCCGCAAGCGCATCGCGACCGATGACGACCTGCTCGACGTCGAGATTCCGCGCGACCGCGAAGGCACCTTCGATCCGGTGCTGATCGCCAAGGGCGAACGGCGCTTTACCGGCTTCGACGACAAGATCATCGCGATGTACGCCCGCGGCATGAGCGTGCGGGAGATTCAGGGCTTCCTGCAGGAGATGTACGGCATCGAAGTGTCGCCGGACTTCATCAGCACCGTCACTGACGCGGTGATCGACGAAGTGCGTGAGTGGCAGCAGCGGCCGCTCGAGCCGATGTATCCGGTCGTGTTCTTCGACGCCTTGCGCGTCAAGATCCGCGACGAAGGCGTTGTGCGCAACAAGGCGATCTACCTGGCGCTGGGCGTGCGCCGCGACGGCACGCGTGACGTGCTGGGCCTTTGGATCGAGCAGACCGAGGGGGCCAAGTTCTGGCTGCGGGTGGTGAACGACCTGAAGCTGCGCGGCGTGCAGGACATCCTGATCGCCGTGGTCGATGGCTTGAAGGGCTTCCCGGAAGCGATCAACACGGTGTTCCCGGAAACGACGGTCCAGACCTGCATCGTGCATCTGATCCGGAACTCGCTGGACTTCGCCAGCTGGAAAGACAGGAAATCGGTTGCAGCGGCGCTCAAGGAGGTCTATCGGGCACCGTCGGCCGAAGCGGCCACCGTGGCGCTGGATGCGTTCGACGCGAGCCCGTGGGGTACGAAATACCCCCCGATTGCCGCCCTCTGGCGCCGGGCCTGGGATCAGGTGATTCCGTTCTACGCCTTCGCACCTGACATCCGGAAAATTGTATACACGACCAACGCGATCGAGTCGCTGCACATGCAGCTTCGGAAGATCATCAAGGCGCGCGGCCACTTCCCGTCGGACGAGGCCGCGCTCAAACTGATCTGGCTGGCGCTGCGCAACGTCGTGGCCAAGTGGACCGGTTCCCGGCACGATTGGAAGAGCGCGATGACCCAGTTTGCGCTGCTTTACCCGGAACGATTCAACATTGGAGTCTGAATCTCAACCCGCCTCACACACTAAATTCCGGATACCTCC
>NZ_JAGIXF010000216.1:0-1248 GCF_021483755.1 Burkholderia sp. WTPI3
CGTACCCATTACCGTCGTATGCCACAGCCAGGGCAACATCGTCGGCCTCACGGCGGCGTTCTTCGGCGACGCATTCCCCGATGTCGAAGATCCGTGGGGCCGCACGGGGCACTGCGTGGCGGACGCTTACGTGCTGGCGAACGCACCATACAGCCTCGCGAATGCAGACGGTCCGTACAAATCCGACACGTTCATGGATACGTGGTCGCAACGCGCGACGAAAGACGCGAACGGGCAGCGCGGACGGCAGACCTACGCCGCGCGCACCCAAACCTTCGGCAAGTTCCTGTCGATCGTCGGCGCCCGAAAAGCCTTCGAACAGTCGGTCGACAAGGTCGATGAAGACATGGAGAACAAGCGGGTCTCGCCGACGAGCAACCGGTCTTATGCCGCGCAAGCCGACCGCGACCGGCACGGCTTGAACGGGGCGACCTATGGCCGCGTCACCGCGTATTGCTGCCCGCACGATCAGGTGATTTCAGCAGTGACGGTTCAGGGCATCGGCTGGCGCGGGATCAGCAAGCACGAACTCGATGACATCGGCGCAGCGGGCATCCTGACGCAGCGGGTGTTTGCATCCGGCTTCCCGGTCGGCGTACAGAAACCCTACCGCTATTGGGAAGACGATTGGCGGCATGGCAAGCCGGGAACGAAGTCGGGCTTCTGGTATCCGCCGTCGCCACCGGCCAAATTCAATCTGATCGGCGCAGTCAAGGGGAATGAAAGCGTGTTGGGGGTAGCCGCGACGCTTGTGTCTGCACCGCTCATGTTCGTCGTGACCGGCATCAGTTCGGCGTTGAACATGCTCCGTGTGAATGCCGATCCGCCGAAAGGCTGGACGGTGGTAGCGGACGCGCCAGCGCTCGATGATCCATTCCCGCCGAAGGCGTTGCGGTTCGGCAAGCCCGTCGAAACGCAGGACGGCGACGCGGTGAGCGACTTCAACGAAGGTAACGATCCGCCGGCCGCATGGCGCGACGCGAACAAGGCCGATGCGGACAAGCGGGCTGACGATCCCTACGACCAATACAAGGCAAGGAACGATGACAGCGTTGCGCAGGGCACGGCAGCAACCGAAGCCGGACAGCGCTACGAGGATCGCGCGTTGATGCGGATGGAGGCGCGTCGCACGCTGAATACCGAATGGTTCGATCGCGACGGCCACGTCATTGGCGAGGACGGCAAGAGCGCAATACCCGAAGGCTACAAGGAATGGCGCGACAAGCAGATTGTCGACTGGCTCGATCG
>NZ_JAGIXF010000217.1:0-1244 GCF_021483755.1 Burkholderia sp. WTPI3
CTCTGCATAAACTTCGATGCAAGACACTCAACAACGTGACGCCGTCGATGTCTTTGTCGGCGTCGATGTCGGTAAGGGCCACCATCACGCCGTGGCACTCGATCGGAACGGTAAGCGCTTGTACAACAAGGCTCTACCCAACGACGAGGCCAAACTGCGCGCCCTCATCGCCGAACTCAAGACTCACGGTCGACTGCTGTTCGTCGTCGATCAGCCTTCCACCATCGGCGCGCTTCCTGTAGCCGTCGCCCGCGCTGAAGGCGTACTCGTCGCCTATCTGCCCGGACTGGCCATGCGCCGCATCGCTGATTTGCACGCCGGAGAAGCCAAGACCGATGCCCGCGACGCCGCGATCATTGCCGAAGCCGCTCGCTCGATGCCGCATACGCTGCGCTCGCTTCGACTGGCCGACGAGCAACTCGCTGAACTTACCATGCTCTGCGGCTTCGATGACGACCTCGCCGCTCAGGTCACGCAAACCAGCAACCGCATTCGCGGGCTGCTTACCCAGATCCATCCGGCGCTCGAGCGTGTCCTCGGACCGCGCCTTGACCATCCAGCGGTACTCGATCTGCTTGAGCGCTATCCGTCGCCCGCCGCGCTTGCCGGCACCAGCGAGAAGACGCTCGCCAATCGCCTGACCAAGCTCGCTCCGCGCATGGGCAAAGGCTTAGCGGCCGAAATCGTTCAGGCACTGAGCGAACAAGCCGTGACCGTGCCCGGCACGCAGGCCGCCACCATCGTCATGCCTCGCTTGGCCCAGCAACTCGCCGCCTTGCGCAAGCAGCGTGACGAAATCGCCGCTGAAGTTGAGCGGCTGGTGCTTGCTCACCCTCTTTGGCCGGTCCTGACCAGCATGCCGGGAGTCGGCGTCAGGACCGCCGCCAGACTCCTGACCGAAGTCGCCCATAAATCCTTCGCTTCGGCCGCTCATCTGGCAGCCTACGCTGGCCTTGCACCGGTCACCCGGCGCTCAGGCTCGTCGATCCGTGGCGAGCACCCATCCAGACGGGGCAACAA
This sequence comes from Burkholderia sp. WTPI3, assembly GCF_021483755.1. Classification (NCBI taxonomy): domain Bacteria; kingdom Pseudomonadati; phylum Pseudomonadota; class Betaproteobacteria; order Burkholderiales; family Burkholderiaceae; genus Burkholderia; species Burkholderia sp. WTPI3. The sequence continues at coordinate 1,021 of NZ_JAGIXF010000217.1, forward strand.
GGTACTCAAGCGCGCCTTGTTCCTCTCCGCCTTCGCGGCCTTGCGAGACCCCGTCTCGCGGGCTTACTACTCCCGCAAGATCCAGCAGGGCAAACGCCACAACCAAGCGCTCATCGCGCTCGCACGGCGACGCTGCGACGTCCTGTTCGCCATGCTTCGTGATGGCACCATTTACCAACTCAAGTCGGCCCCTAGCGCTTGACGAAACACATAGGGGCACCCCC
>NZ_JAGIXF010000218.1:0-1243 GCF_021483755.1 Burkholderia sp. WTPI3
TGTCCGTGATCGAGAACATGTAGCCCGGCCCGATCGTGATCCCCTGCTCCAGTGCGAGCTGGTACAGCCGCATCGCATCGACCTGCGCCGGCAACTCGACCCACAGCACGTAGCCGCCCGCCGGACTCGAGATACGCGTGCCCTCGGGGAAGAACCGCGACACCATCGCACGCATCAGGTTCGCCTGTTGCGCATACGCCTTGCGCAACCGCCGCAGGTGATGCTCGTAGCCGTCCCGTTCGAGAAACTCGGCGATCGCAAGCTGCGGTATCGACGGCGTCGCCAGCGTATTCAGGAACTTCAGCTTCTCGACCTGATCCCGATAGCGGCCCGGCAATGCCCAACCGATCCGGTACGCGGCCGTAAGGCTCTTCGAGAACGACGCGCAATGCAGCACGATCCCGCTGCGGTCATGGGACTTCAGCGTGCCCGGATGCGAATCGCCGAAATACAGTTCGTTATACACACCGTTTTCGATGACCGGCAGGTCGACACGGGTTGCGAACTCCACCAGTTCACGCTTGCGCTCGTCGGGCATCTGGAAGCCGAGCGGGTTCTGGAAGTTCGGCATCACCATGCACGCGGCGATCGGCTGCGACTTCGCGATCGCCGCCAGCGCTGCGATATCGATTCCGTATTCCGGATGCGTGGCCACCTCGATCGCCTTCATCCCCATCCGCTCGATCGCGTGCAGCATCGCGTAGAACGTCGGCGACTCGACCGCTATCGTGTCGCCCGGTTTCGCGACCGCCTGCAGGCACAGGTTGATCGCCTCGGTCGCGCCGACCGTCACGATGATCTCGTTCGGATCCACCGACATCCCGTTTTCCAGATAGCGTCGCGCGATCTGCCGGATCAACCGCGGATGGCCCGGCGGCAGCCCGTCCGTCACGCCCCATAACGACTTGTCACGGCCGGCCGCATACGCATAGCGGTTCAGCTTCTCGAACGGAAACAGGCTCGGGTCCGGATACGGCGAGCCGAGCGGCACCGCGTCGTCCGTGCCGATCGAGCGCAGCGTCGACAGCACGAGCCGGCTCACATCGACCGACGACGAAATCGCGATCGGCTTCGACGGCCGCAAGTCGCGCACCGGCGCATGGCCGTCGTCGCGGCGCAGGCTCACGAAGTAGCCGGACTGCGGACGACTCTCCAGCAGCCCGCGGCTTTCTAGCAGCAGATACGCATGCAGCACGGTCGTGATACTGATCCGGTGCTGCTGGCTCGCCTGCCGTACCGACGG
>NZ_JAGIXF010000219.1:0-1233 GCF_021483755.1 Burkholderia sp. WTPI3
TGGACCGGCCAGCCTTTCGTAGACATCTTCGAGCCATAATTTATGGCAACCGAGGAGGTCAGCATGAGCGGCAAGCGGTACACGGATGAGTTCAAGATCGAGGCAGTCAAACAGGTAACCGAACGGGGTCATTCGGTGGCAGAGGTGGCCCAGCGTTTGGGCATCACGACCCACAGCCTTTACGCATGGAAACTGAAGTTCGGCAGGCCCGACGTCGTGCGGCAGGCGGAACTGGATCAGAGCGCCGAGGTTCGGCGACTGAAGGCCGAGCTCAAGCGCATGACCGAGGAACGCGACATTCTAAAAAAAGCCGCCGCGTACTTTGCAAAGGGATAACGGCAAGGTACGCATTCATGCGATCCCATCTCGGCGAGTTCCACCTGCACTCGATGTGCCGAGTCCTTGGCGTGCATCGCAGCGGCTATTACGTCTGGCAGCGGCAGACAGTTGGAGCCCGCAAGCGCGAGGATGATCGATTGCTCGGTTTGATCAAGCATTCCTGGCTAGCCAGCGGCGGCGTCTATGGCTACCGCAAGATCACGGTGGATTTGCGTGAATCGGGCGAAACGTGCAGCCGTCACCGCGTCCATCGCCTCATGAAAGGCGAAGGTCTGCGGGCAGAAGTGGGCTATGGCAGCAAGCCCCGCTATCGGGGTGGTCCGGTCGGCGTAATCGCCAACGTGCTGAACCGTGAGTTCGCGCCAACCGCACCGAACCGGGTCTGGGTAACGGACATCACGTACATCCGGACTTACGAGGGCTGGCTGTATCTGGCGGCTGTTATGGATCTGTACTCGCGCCAGATCGTCGGTTGGGCTACGCGCTCGACGATGACCAGCGATCTGGTTTTACAGGCGTTGTTGGCTGCGGTTTGGAAACGCAAACCGGGACCCGGTGTCATGGTGCATTCCGATCAGGGCAGTCAATTCACGAGCGATGACTGGCAGTCATTCCTGAAGGCGCACCATATGGTGCCAAGCATGAGTCGGCGCGGTAATTGCCACGACAATGCCGTGGCCGAGAGCTTCTTCAGCGCCCTAAAAAAGGAGCGAATCAAGCGGCGCATCTATCCGAGTCGGGCGACCGCGACCTCGGACCTGTTCGATTACATCGAAATGTTTTATAACCCGGTTCGTCGGCATGGTTCCGCCGGCGATCTTTCACCGATTGAGTTTGAGCGGCGCTACGCGCTAAACGGCTCGTGAGTGTCTATGAAACTCTGGCCGGTCCAGA
>NZ_JAGIXF010000022.1:0-103756 GCF_021483755.1 Burkholderia sp. WTPI3
GCGTGCACGCGCTGCGCCGTCACGAACGGCAGAGGATGCAACGGCGGGCGGGGCGCCAGTTGCGCGTCGAAAGCGGGCGGCACGTCGAGCAGAAGCGCGTGCGCATCGGGCGGCCGCGCGAGCGCCGCGAGCCCGGTTTGCGTCGCGCCCTGCGGATCGGTGTCGCCGCGCCACGCGTTCGCGATCCCGACGCGCGACAGCACGCCGCCGTACAGGCTGTTCGCGCCGAACACCGACATGTGCCGGTCGTCGACCGGATACAGCAGATAGACCGGCCGCCCCGTCGCGCGGAAAGCCGCCAGCCGCTGCGTCGCGTCGGCGAGCTGCGCGTCGGCCCGCGCCAGCAGCGCGTCGGCCGCCGCGCGACGGTCGAAGCGCTGCGCGAGGTGCCGGGTCGCATCGCGAACGGCCGCATAGACATCGACCCCGCGACCGAACAGCCCGACGGTCAGGGTCGGCGCGATCCGTTCCAGCATTGCGCGCAGCGGCGCATGCAACGGCGTGATGACGACCAGATCCGGTTTCAGCGCATCGAGCACTTCGAAGTTCGGCTGGAACAGCAGCCCCGTATCGGTCACGCCCGACGGCAGCGGCGGATCCCCGTCGACGCGCATGTACCACGGCGGACGCGCCACGCCGACCGGCACGACGCCCAGCGACAGCACGATCTCGGTCAGCGGCCAGTCGAGCACGACGATTCTCGGCGCCCCGTGCGCGGAAGCCGCCGTCACGGGCGACGCCGAAGGCGGCGACGCGGCAACGGCCGCATGCGCCACGCCGCCCACGCCACCGATTGCGGCTGCGGCACACCACGCAAGCGCGCGGCGACGCGTCACGCTGGCCGGACCCGCATCGACACCGCTCGCATCGTGAAGCGCCGCGGTCACCATTGATAGCGCGCCGTGCCGAGGATCGTCCGCGTCGCGCCCCAGTAGCACAGCGACGACGACGAGCAGTACGAAATGTATTCGCGATCGAACAGGTTGTTCACGTTCAGCGCGAACCGCCAGTTCTGCAGGTCGTAGTGCACGCCCAGATCGACCAGCACGCGCGCCGGCACGTCGAACGTGTTCGCGCTGTCGCCCGCCGAACTGCTCGTGTAGCGCACGCCGGAACCGATGCCGAAGTGGCGCAGCGGCCCGCTCAGGAACGTGTAGTCGGCCCATGCGGCCGCCGTATGGCGCGGCGCGATGGTCGGCCGCTTGCCGAGGTTCGCCATCGTGCTCTCGGTCACCGATTGATTCAGGTACGAATACGACGCGATCAGCTTCAGGTTCGGCGTGACGTTCGCGTGCGCCTCGGCCTCGATGCCGCGCGAGCGGACCTGCCCCGTCTGGATCGCGAACTGCGGATGAACGGGGTCCGTCACCTGCACGTTGTCCTGCGTGAGCGTGAACGCTGCGACCGAGAAGAATCCATCGAAGCCCTTCGGCTGATACCGGACGCCCGCCTCGAGCTGCTTGCCCTTGGTCGGCGAATACGGCACGCCCCCATACGCGGCCCCGAGCAGCGGCTGGAACGAGCGCGCGTAGCTGACATACGGCGCGATCCCGTTGTCGAAGCGGTACGCGAGGCCCGCGCGCCACGTGAACGCGTGGTCGTCCGAGTGGTAGATCGTGCCTGCCCCGGACGCGAGCGAGGTCGTCTGCTGGTTGCCGCCCGCCCAGTCCTGGCGTACGCCGAGCGTGAGCACCCAGTTCCGGTAACGCGCCTCGTCCTGCGCATAGACGCCGAACGTGCTGAGCGCATAGTCGAGCCGCGTGTCGACGGGCTGGATCCCCAGCGCCGCATAGTTCGGCTGGAACAGGTTGACCGTGCCGACCACCGAATTGCCCTCGTTGTCGCCGAGCATCGAGCGCTGGTAGTCGACGCCGAACAGCGCGGTATGTTCGACCGGGCCCGTCGAGAAACGCGCCTGCGCATGCGTGTCGACCTCGAACTGCGTGTAATGCTCGTTGTCGACGTTGCCCCACATCGAGACCGTCTTGCCGTCGGCGGAGAACGGGCTCGTCACCGACGTCTGGTAGTAGTGCTGGTCGATATGCAGATAGCGCAGCGTCTGCGACACGCTGAAGCGATCGTCGAACGCATGATCGAACCGATAACCGAACCAGTATTGCGTGCGATGCATCCCGTCCCGGTCGGGATCACCGAAATAGCGGTCGGGGCCGAGCCGCCCGTTCGGGTTCACGAACAGCGTGCCGCTCGCTGGCACCGTGTTGAACAGGCCGCCGTTCGGATCGCGCTGGAAGCCGCCCTGCAGCGCGAAGGTCGTGTCGCGATCCGGACGCAACGTGACGGACGGCGCGATCGCGATCCGCTGGTCCTTGATCTGGCCGACCTGCGTGCCGGCCGTGCGACCGAGGCCGACCACGCGATACGACACCGTGCCCGCCTTGTCGACCGGGCCGCTGAAGTCGAAACCGAGCTGGTAGTTGTCATGATTGCCGGCCTGCAGCAGCACCTCGTGATACGGCTCGGCGGTCGGCAGCTTGCTCACGTAGTTGACGATGCCGCCCGGGCTGCCCTGCCCGTACAGTACCGACGCGGGTCCGTGCAGCACTTCCATCCGCTCGAGGAAATAGGGATCGATACGCGGCGTCGCGAAGCGCGGCGACTGGTACAGATGCAGGCCGTCGAGATACGAGTCGAGCGAGAAACCGCGCCCCGACAACTGATCGAAGCGAATGTCGGTGCCGTCCTGCGAGTAGACGCCCGGCGTATAACGCAATGCCTGGTCGACCGTCTGCGCGCCGAGATCGTCCATCTGGCCACGCGTCACGACCGACACGCTCTGCGGCTGCGTAAGCCGGTCCGAATCCGTCTTCGTCCCGGTCGCCGAGCGCGTCGCGACGTAGCCAACGCCCGGCCCAGCCGGGTCCTGCATCGACGCCGCCCGCACCTCCAGTGTCGGCAGCGTGCCCTCCCGTGCCGGCGCCGGCGTCGTGCCGTCGTCCGCCGCGCTGGCCCGCAGCACCGTCCCGCCGAGCAACGTCGCCGCGATACCCAGCTTCAACGGCCCCCTCATTTCCCCGAACCTCATTCCTGTCGCCCTTGCGTATGGCTGTCGCCGATTTTCGCCGCAGTTAATGCGACTCATTACCATTTTCAGTCGCACTATCGTTTTCGTTCATTTGACACGCGACAAGCATAGCGGCTACCTTATTTCACAGGTAGACAACAAATGTTCAGTTTCGGCCAGATTCTGTCCGGTGCTGAACAGTCCGCATCAACCACCCCGGCTCCGGATGAAGGAATTCCTGCTCAACCGCTACCCGCATGAACGGCGCCGCCTGCCGCGCCCCGTGATCGTGCGGGCCATCGCTTACGAGAACGGCCAGCACGAGCCGTGGCACCAGCACGAGTTCGGCCACGTGATCCTCGCACTGAGGGGCGTCGTGCGCGTGCTGACGCCGAACCGCACGTGGACGTTGCCGCCGTCGCGCGGCGTGTGGCTACCGCCCAACATCGACCACGAGTTGCATGCGGTCGGACGCCTCACGCTGTGCACGGTCAGTGTCGAGCCCGACGCCACCCCGTGGCGCTGGCCGACCGGCCGCGTGATCGCGATCGACTCGCTGATCCGCGAGCTCGTCACGAACATGCTGCGCGATGGCGGCGACTACCCGCCCGACGGCAGCACCGCGCTCGCGGTGCCGCTGCTGCTGAAACTGCTGGAAGAGGCACCGCCGCTCGGCGAAGGCGGGTTGCCGCTGCCGCGCGACCCGCGCCTGCTCGCGATCTGCGAGCACATGATGACCGACCCGGCGAACGACTACACGCTCGATCGCTGGGCCGACGAGATCGGCACCAGCAGCCGCACGCTCGCACGGCATTTTCGCGACGAAACCGGCATGAGCTTCGGCCACTGGCGGCAGCACATGCGCGCGGCCGAAGCGATGACGCGGCTCGCGCACGGCGCGAGCGTCGCGTCCGTCGCGCTCGATCTCGGCTACAGCACGCCGAGCGCGTTTACCGTGATGTTCCGGCGGCTGTTCGGCCAGGCCCCGCAGCAATACCTGTCGACCGGCGGCTGACCCGGCGCGCGGCCGATCCGCCGAATCCCGGCTATTGCAGCGCCGGGGCGGCGCGGGCGAGCCCTTCGGCTAAAATGCCGCACTTTCCCTTTTGTCCGGCCCGCTCGCCATGCAACCCGCTTCCCCCGCCCGATCCGCTTCCCACGGCGCCGACGATACCGACCCGTCGCACGACCTCGTCTATGGCCCCAATGACCGGCCCGCGCCGATGGTCGCGTTCGTCGCCGCGCTGCAGCACCTGCTCGCGATCATCGTGCCGATCGTCACGCCCGGCCTGCTGATCTGCCAGGCGCTCGGCGTATCGAGCCGCGATACGACCCTCATCGTGTCGATGTCGCTCGTGATTTCCGGCATCGCCACCTTCGTGCAGTGCAAGCGTTTCGGCCCGCTGGGCGCCGGGCTGCTGATCGTGCAGGGCACGAGCTTCAACTTCGTCGGCCCGCTGATCGCCGGCGGCAGCGTGATGGTCAAGCAGGGCACGCCGGTCGAGACCGTGATGGCCGCGATCTTCGGCGTCGTGATCGCCGGCTCGTTCGTCGAGATGGGCGTGTCGCGCATCCTGCCGTTCGTGAAGCGCCTGATCACGCCGCTCGTCACCGGCATCGTCGTGCTGCTGATCGGCCTCACGCTGATCAAGGTCGGCCTCATCAGCATGGGCGGCGGCTACGGCGCGATGGCCAACGGCACGTTCGCGAGCGCCGGCAACCTGACGCTGTCATGCCTCGTGCTCGGCACGATCATCCTGCTGAACCGCGTGCCGATCGTCTGGGTGCGCAGCACCGCGCTCGTCATCGCGCTCGTGATCGGCTATATCGCCGCCGCGGTGCTCGGCCGTCTCGACTTCACCGGCGTGCACCAGGCCGCGCTGTTCCAGGTGCCGACCCCGCTGCACTTCGGCATCGGCTTCTCGTGGGCGCTGTTCATCCCGATGCTGATCATCTACCTCGTCACCTCGCTCGAGGCGATCGGCGATGTCACGGCCACCAGCAAGATCTCGAAGGAGCCGGTCGAAGGGCCGGTGTGGATGCAACGAATCAAGGGCGGCGTGCTCGTCAACGGCGCGAACTCGCTGCTGGCCGGCGTGTTCAATACGTTCCCGAGTTCGGTGTTCGCGCAGAACAACGGCGTGATCCAGATCACCGGCGTCGCGAGCCGCTACGTCGGCATCTGGATCGCGGGGATGCTCGTGGTGCTCGGCCTGTTCCCGGTCGTCGCCGGCGTGCTGCAGGCCGTGCCGGAGCCCGTGCTGGGCGGCGCGGCGATGGTGATGTTCGGTGCGGTGGCCGCGTCGGGCATCAACATTCTTTCGGGCATCCAGCTCGATCGTCGCGCACTGCTGATCATCGCGGTGTCGCTCGCGCTCGGCCTCGGCGTGTCGCAGGTGCCCGACATCCTGAACAGCCTTCCGCACGCGCTGAAGAACGTGCTCGAATCGGGTGTCGCGACGGGTGGCATCTGCGCGCTCGTGATGAACTGGTTCCTCCCCGAACAGAAGTAACGCTACGCACTCCATGACGATGCGGCCCGATCGACGGGCCGCGTCGCGCACACCGACTTGGCCGGATGCCCGACACTGGTTAGAATCGGCTCATGCGTCAAGCCCCCGTCTCCCCGAATACTCCTGAAATCGCCGTCGTTCCGGTCAAGGAACGGGCCACCGTGGTCTGCTATCGCGACGAACGGGTATTGCTCGTCGCCCGGGCATCGTCGCGATGGGCATTGCCCGGCGGCACGATCAAGCGCGGAGAAACGCCGCTCGAAGCCGCGCACCGCGAGTTGCAGGAAGAAACCGGCATCACGGGCCAGGATCTCGTCTACTCGATGCAGTTCACCGGGCTCGCGAAGATCCATCACGTGTTCTTCGCGGAAGCCAGCCCCGACCAGATTCCGCAGGCGAGCAACGAGATCGAGAAGTGCCGGTGGTTTCCCATCGACCGCGTCGACGAGTTGCGCGCGAGCATTCCGACGAAGCGGATCGTCGAACTCGTTTACCGGCACGAGCTGCACACGTAGGTAGACACCCCAGCCCCGCTGGCTCGCCCGAGCCGATATGATGCGCCCACGGTCCGTTGCCGCGTTCCCTTCCGAGCGAGCTGCAGATGAACAGTGCGTACACCTACCGCGGATATACGATCGATGTCCGCTGCGAATTCCGGCTCGACCTGCCGCGCGACCACGCACCGCCCGACCCGCTGCGGTTCGGGTTCGTCGCGATCGTGCAGGTGCGGGCGGCCGGCGTCGCGCCGCGCCTGCTGGCGCCGATCCGGCTCGGCGACGACGGCGGCCGCCTGTTCCGCAACACCCGCAACGCGTTGCGCGCCGGCCGGGCGGCCGGCGAAATCATCGTCGACGATCTGCTCGTCGATTCGGGTTCGGCCGAAGGACGCGCGCACTCCTGAGCCGTCGGGCGGCCCAGCGCTTTTTCCGGCGCAACGATGCGCGTGCGCTCAGTGCGAGCGCCTTCTTCGCAATTCGTGTGTGGAATAGACGACGAGGAAGATGCCCAGCATCGCGACACCGGATGCCATGAAGTCGTTCTCGCTTCCCGAGCCGTGCAGCGATTTCGGGAAGAGGCCGAGACCCAGTCCTGCGACGGCGAGGAGCAAGCCTGCCGCCACACCCCAGACCGGCCCCGCGGTGTTTTCGATCGTGTTTTTCATACAGCCCCCGTCTACGGTCATTGCCCGGACGGTATCCGCGCATGGTGCATGCGGCGACCGCCCGTGCTTCAACGATAGCGCGGAAACAATCGCCGCGAATTCGGTGCCTTTACCGATCAGGATTACGGCTTCGCGGTCGCTGCGGGGTGTGTCGCTGACCTGCCCCGATGTTGTATGCAAAGCTCACCACGGCCGCGACCTGACTCGGATGCCCTTTCAGACCCGGCGTGCACTTCAGCACCGGCTCCGCATGTTCGATGAGGCGTTGCTCCAGTCGAGCAAGGCATTCGTCATGCGTGAAGCGTCGGTTGAGCTTCACGTTCTTCGTATCCCCGCAGCATCCCGTGACGATACCGATCGGGTCCGGCCTGGCGACCGGCACCTCCCCTTCAAACTTCGGGACCATAGAAAAAACAAGGACTGCCGCGCCTTTGCGGTGATCCCCATCGAACTGTGGGACCGCGTGAAGGACCGACTCGAAGACCTCGGAGACGAAGCACTTTATGCACACGCAAAGGCAAGCGACGACGGCCACCGCATCCCGGCCACCGTACTTGACGCGGAACAGGCTGGCGATCATCCCGTTCGTGCTGGCGCAATCATCTGCGTATGACGCACGATGCGCTCGCCGCAGCGGCGGGCATCAGCAAACCGTATCTCAGCCAGATCGAAACGCGTCAGCGCGTCGGCACTATCGACGTGCTGTCGAAGGTCGCCAGCGCGCTCTCCGTGCCGGTTGACGACCTGATCGAGCCGCCTGCGCAGCCGTAACGCGGTGTCGCTCGTCGCCCCGGTCTGCGTAATGCAACCGCATGAGCGCGATCACTGCTACGGCTGCGCGCACCCGGCGCGGACGGTGACGAAACATCAAGACGACCATATCAATTCCGGGCGCGTAAACGGAAAAATCCCGACCGGCTATCAGTTTGCACCAGACCAAACAGACAGCGTCAGAGCGACTGACTCGGTTCCGCCTGGAACGGACCGTCGACCTGGAAACATGAATCGCCGGCAAGCCACCAACGTTTCAGCGTTGAAACATCGAGCCTAGCTGGATACGGATTTTTTGCTGGCCACGTCGCGATACTCCCGGTGCATCGGGTCATCCTGCGGTGTGCGCAAAGCCTATCAAATTGGATATCAACCCTGCGAGTCCGGTCACAGGCCGGCTCTTGGCGTATCGCCGCTCCTTTCCGTCAGCAGCCTCCAGGGCAAATCCTTTGTGGAATGCGCGTTTCAGACATGAAACAAGGCAAGCCCGTGGTCAGCTCCACACAACAAGGAAGCGTCGCCTTTCCTTAAGAGGCGCGCATTGGCACGAATCTGGCATTGGACCGATGGCCTAGCTGTAACTGATGGGTGTGAATGTGGTCAACGAAGCCACGCATCACCTTCAAACGTCATACGGGGACCGTCATGCAGAAGAAAGCACAGCGAGGAGTCGCGACGGTAGAGTTTTCATTTTTGCTTCCGGTTCTGTTGCTGATACTTCTTGGCATCGCACAGTTCTCGTGGCTGATTTTCAATTTCATTATCGTGACGCACGCGGCGTCGGTCGGGGCACATCAATTTGCCTCCGAGCGCGGATTCTCTACCCCGTACTCCGATACGGTTTCCAGTGTCACAAATGCGCTTGGGCCAATCCGGACCGGAATTAGTATTTCAACTTCCGTAAACGGGGTGTCTTGCACATCGGATTCCGCATGCCAAACCGCGCTAGGAACAATGGCTAATTCCTTGGCGGCCGGCTCAACTGTGACAGTAACAATCGGGCATGTATTCAATCCATTGTATTCTGGATCCTGGGGCTCATTGGGCAGCATCATGCCAAAAAACATTACATCGACAATGACTGAAGTAGCTCAGTAATTTTACGGGGGGGCGAGCATCATGAAATCGCAAAAGGGGTCGGCTTCAATTGAAATGGCCGTGACGATGCCCGTTATCCTTTTCATTCTCCTGGGTATTGCACAGTTTGGCTGGCTCCTCGCCAACTCCATAGCAGTGGGTAATGCTGCATCATCCGCTGCGCGAACGTTCGCTTCGCAGAGAGGCACCACCACTCCGTACACTACGACGTTATCTCAAGCAAAGGCGGCTGCTTCATTTCTCAACCAGAGTAGCATCACGATTTCTACATCCGTCAACGGTGTTGCATGTGTAGACGACGCGGGTTGTGCGTCCGATCTGGCGCCGGCATCGAGTGCCGCAGTCAACGTGCCTGTCAAAGTTAGCGTAATTTACTCTGGCTTTAATCCTGTTGTGCCCGGAAATTATCTCAACCTGAAATCCATGATGCCATCGCAATTAGCTGCGACTGTTACCGCACGCGTGCAATGACTGTGAACCAACAGAGAGAAAGGTGGGAAGAGTGAATACTTCAAAGCCTCTTGACAGGGCAATGCGCCATCAGCGCGGTGCAGTCATCATCATTGTTGCAGCATCAATGGTCGCCATTCTGGGTTTCGCCGCAATTTGCGTCGATGTCGGTTACTTGATCTACACACAACGGCGCTTGCAGGCGGCCACTGACGCGGCGGCACTCGCAGGTGCGGCGGATCTCTGGAGTCAGCCGTGGAATACGGCATATAACGACGCAGTCGCATACTCAGCAGGCCAGGCCAACCAACTTCCGGGAGGCGCGACCGTCAACTCAACGTCCGTGACCGGACTAACGCTGACAAGCATTCAGCTTCCTTACAAACAGGCCCTGTCCGGTTATAACGGCATTCAGGTAACACAGAAAGCGAGCGTCACGTCGTTCTTTGCGAGCGTGTTCGGTGTCAAGGCGACGACCGTCTCCGCAACATCGACCGCGGCAGCCGGTGGTGCAGGTGGCCCCGCTCAGTACAACGTGATGATCATCCTCGACACGACTGCGTCGATGAACACCAATGACAGCAATTGCAAGAATTCGGCGGGAGTCGTGCAAACGCGTCTCGCATGCGCAAAAGCCGCAGCCTTGCAGCTTATTGAGACGCTAACAAATGCTGGAGACAACGTGGGGCTGATGGCGTTCCCTCCCATGTCCTCCAACTACTCTTTCTCATGCGGCAGTAGTGCCCCCAGCATTGCGGGAAGCTATTCTGCGGCGGCAAGCGCCGGTTACCAATACAGCAAGCTGGGCACGGGATTCCTGGGGAGCAGTGGCCAGGCCAACACAAGTTCCGGGCTGGTCCAAGCCCTTGGCGGCGGTTCATGTAGCGGACTCGCTGCCCCTGGCGGACTGGGAACTTACTATGCTCAGGCGATTGCCGCTGCACAGCAGTCGTTACAGACTCTATCCTCGACACAGCTCCCACCCGGTCAAAACGTCATCATTCTATTAAGCGACGGCGATGCATCGTCAAGCCAAACGCAACTTGGCTCTACGTATAAGTCAAACTATGGAACAGAATGCCAGGCAGCAATAAACACTGCAGCCACAGCAAAAGGAGCAGGAACACTTATATATACCGTGGCATATATCGGTGGCGGTAGCGCGTCGTCTACCTGCAGTGATGGAAGCGATCCTTTGTCGCCATGCGCAACGATGAAATCAATTGCCAGCGGCCCAGCTTATTTTTATTCCGACACCTGCTCCGGCTCCAATGGAGGCACTGCCAACCTTAAATCAATTTTCAGCACCATTTCTTACAGCCTTACGAAACCGCGTCTAATTCCAGCATCTGCCACGTAAAATCATGAAAAATTGATGACATCGAAAATAATCGAAAGGTTGATTAAATGGACAATACTCCATCCAGGTTTGGCGAGCAGAGTGAACCCGCCGAACTCACAAAAAACTGCATTCATTGCGCCGGCTCGCTTAGGATTGGCTCAATTCGTTGTCGAATGTGTGGCTCCGAAGATCCATTTGGCAGCAAAACGGCGAGAAAGAGATCGGCACTGCTTCATGGCATGGTGATGGCAGGAATTTTTTCGGCACTTTTCTGTATGGTCTACGGAATTTTGCCAGTTGTAACGCTATACCTGCGCCATCGAAATTGAATCTCCAGGATCTTTAATTCCCGATACACGCCTGCGCCGCTATTGCCAGCCAACGAATATGTCGTATGAGATCGGCATCGTGATCGGGTAGGCGCATGACTCGTTTTGCACGGATGGCACTAGAATCCAGCAATTCGAACAGAGTAAAAAAACCGAGCGGCTGCAGCCCTTGACGAGGTAGCGCCGATAGAGAGACCTGATCTAGCCTTACACACTTTATGCTGGGTAAGCCAATCGTCACAATTGGCGAGTGCGTCCGGATTCACGTCACTGATGAAGGTGCCGAATGGAAGGATCGGAAGGCACGCCTGCAAATTATGACGAAGTATGCGGCCGAATACGAAGATCAAGATGCGCTCGAGCGTTGATCGCCAGGAGCATCCGAAGAAGCAGAGTGCCGATGGAACGATTCACAACACGCCCGGCTATCTCCGGGCCGCGATCAAATACGCCCACAAGATAGGCAAGCTCGAAACGATCATCCGGCAGAAAAACCCACACCTCAGGCGCAACAGACATTCCACGCGGAACGTCGAAATCGCTTGAAACCCTTGTGGCGGAAGGCAGCAGATTCCAACCATCGCTTGCATAGGCCCGGCAGGTAAGACTCCCGCGATCGCAAATGGCTTCCTACCCACGATCCTACCCATATTCGGCGCGGCGGCAATCCAACTCATACTAAAGTGCGCCAAGGCCAAGCTCTTCCGATTCATACTTGGCGGATCGGATCGCCTCATAGAAGCTCGATTCAATCGCGACTTCCTTCCGGTCGACATGAACAACCCACGCGTTGAACATGAAGCGCCAGCGGATGCGCCGTTCTTCGAGCATCGCCGCAAACCATCTCCATACCGAAGCATCGTCCGCGTTCGCGGTAGCAGCGGCAACCATCCGTGCCTCGCAGATTGCCTCCCAGCCCAGTGAAGGATCGCATATCGAAATCATGATGTCAGATGATTTTTCGCTCGTGCAATGCGTCGATCTCGTCGTGGCTCAGTCCCAGCCATGCGCCCAGGATCTCGTCGGTCTGTTCGCCGAGCCGCGGCGGCGGGCGGAGATACTGGACTGGCGAATCGGACATTCGGATCGGATTCGCCACGAGCGGCACGCTGCCGGCCGATGCATGCGGCATCTCGATACGAATGTCGCGCGCCTTGACCTGTTCGTCCGCAAATACCCGATCGAGCCCATTGATCGGCCCGCACGGCACGCCAGCCTCCTCCATCGCGATGACCCACTCGTCGGTCAACCGGCACGTGGTCACTGCGCCAATCAGCGCGACCAGTTCGTCGCGATGCTGTACGCGTAAAGGATTCGTCGCGAAACGTGCATCGCTCGCCCACTGCGGCTGACCGAGCACCCCACACAGGCTGGTGAACTGGCCATCATTGCCGACCGCGATGATCATGTGGCCATCGGCCGTCGGAAAATCCTGGTAGGGCACGATGTTCGGATGCGCGTTCCCCATCCGGTGCGGCACGATGCCACCGACCAGGTAATTGGCCGCCTGGTTCGCGAGCGCGGCGATCTGCACGTCGAGCAGCGCCAGGTCGATATGTTGTCCACGCCCCGTGCGCTCACGATGGGCAACGGCGGCCAGCACGGCAACCGTCGCATACAGCCCCGTCATCACGTCGGTCAGCGCGACGCCGACCTTCACCGGACCGGCACCTTCCGTGCCGTCTGCGCGCCCCGTCACGCTCATCAGGCCGCCCATCCCTTGTATCAGGAAGTCGTAGCCAGCACGTGACGCATACGGACCCGTCTGCCCGAACCCGGTAATCGAGCAGTAGATCAGGCGCGGGTTCTCGGCGCTGAGCGTCGCGTAATCCAGCCCGTACTGGGCAAGGCCACCGGCCTTGAAATTCTCGAGCACGATATCAACCTGCTGCGCGAGTTGCCGAACTAGCGACTGGCCGTCCGGCCGGCTCAGATCGACCGCGATCGAGCGTTTGTTGCGATTGGCGCTCAAGTAGTATGCCGATTCGCCCGTCGACTGCCCGTCCGCGTCGAGCAGCCACGGCGGGCCCCACGCCCGCGTGTCGTCGCCCGTCCCCGGCCGCTCGACCTTGACGACATCGGCGCCGAGATCGGCGAGAAGCTGGCCGGCCCACGGCCCGGCCAGCACCCGCGACAGATCGAGTACGCGGAGGCCGGCCAATGCGCCTTGCTGTGCGATCGTTTCCATGGCGGCTCAGAATGCGGCAATGCCGGTGATCGCCCGGCCGAGAATCAGCGCATGGATGTCGTGCGTACCCTCATACGTGTTCACGACCTCGAGGTTCACGAGGTGCCGTGCGATGCCGAATTCGTCACTGATCCCGTTTCCGCCCAGCATGTCCCGCGCGACCCGCGCAATGTCGAGCGCCTTGCCGCATGAGTTCCGCTTCATGATCGACGTGATCTCGACGGCCGCCGTGCCTTCGTCCTTCATCCGGCCGAGCCTCAGGCAGCCTTGCAGGCCGAGCGTGATCTCGGTCTGCATGTCGGCAAGCTTCTTCTGGATCAGCTGGTTCGCGGCGAGTGGCCGGCCGAACTGCTTGCGATCGAGCACGTACTGCCGAGCGCGATGCCAGCAATCCTCGGCGGCGCCGAGCGCGCCCCACGCGATACCGTAGCGCGCGCTGTTCAGGCAGGTGAACGGCCCCTTGAGGCCGCGGACTTCCGGAAACGCGTTCTCCTCCGGACAGAATACGTCGTCCATCACGATCTCGCCGGTGATCGACGCACGCAGCCCGACCTTGCCGTGAATCGCCGGTGCCGACAAACCCTTCCACCCCTTCTCCAGCACGAAGCCGCGAATCGCGCCCTCGTCGTCCTTCGCCCAGACGACGAACAAGTCCGCGATCGGGCTGTTCGTGATCCACATCTTGCTGCCCGTCAGGCGATAGCCGCCGTCGACCTTCCGCGCGCGCGCCGCCATGCCGCCCGGATCGGAACCGTGATTCGGCTCGGTCAGGCCGAAGCAGCCGACCAGTTCCCCCGATGCCAGCTTGGGCAAGTATTTCTGGCGGGTCGCTTCATGACCGAATGCATGGATCGGCACCATCACGAGGGACGATTGCACGCTCATCATCGAGCGATAGCCGGAATCCACGCGTTCGACCTCGCGCGCGACGAGCCCATAGCTGACGTAGTTGCTACCCGCGCCGCCATAGGTGTCCGGAATCGTGATACCGAGCAGGCCAAGCTCGCCCAATTCGCGAAAGATCGCCCGATCGGTCTCCTCGCGACGAAACGCATCGAGAACGCGCGGTGCCAGCCGCTCCTGACAGTATGCGTGCGCGGAATCGCGCACCATGCGTTCGTCCTCGCCAAGCTGCTGGTCCATCAGCAGCGCGTCGTCCCACTGAAACGAAATCGATTTGTGTTCATTAGTCATTTGTTGATCGCCAGCGTGAAGGTGTTACGCCAACTTTATTCGCCACGTACCGTCAAAACAAACGATTTGTTCTCACCAACATGTGCAAAAATATCACTCGTCGATCTCGCCACTCACCTGGACACGCATCATGCGCCGCACGATCCCCTCCACAACGGCCTTGTCCGCATTCGAGTCCGCCGCTCGCCACCAGAGCTTCACGAAAGCGGCGGACGAACTCGCCGTCACGCAAAGTGCGATCTGTCGTCAGATCGGTATGCTCGAGGCATTTCTTGGCGTGAAGCTGTTTCGGCGCACCCGCCGCGGCGTGACACTGACCGAAGCCGGTGCGGCGTACAGCCGCCGTGTGGCATCGAGACTCGATCAGATCGAATACGACGCGCTGGAGATGATGGCGACGGGCGGCAAAGGCGGTACCCTGGAGCTCGCGGCCGTGCCGACCTTCGCGACCCGATGGCTGCTGCCGCGCATGCCGGCGTTCATCGATACGCATCCGGACATCACCGTCAATCTGACCGCCATGCCGCGTCCGTTCATGTTCGATACGACAGGTTTCGACGCATCGCTCCACGCGGGCCCCGCGCCCTGGCCCGGTACGGCCGGCGATGTGCTGATGCAGGAAAGCGTGATCGCGGTCGCCAGCCCGAAGCTTGTCGCGTCGCGCACCCAGCCGACCCGGGCGGATTGGCGGCGCTATCGGTTGCTTCAGCAAAGTACGCGACCGTACGCATGGCGCGAGTGGTTCGCGGCGCAAGGACTCGAAATGGAAGGCGACCTGTCCGGACCGCGGTATGAATTGTTCTCGATGCTGGCCGAAGCGGCATCGAGCCGAATCGGAATCGCACTGATTCCTCGACTGCTCGTCGAAGACGAACTATCGCGCGGGACGCTGGTGCAGGTCGGTCGCTACGAACATCCGACCGGGAAGGCGTACTTCCTGATCTACCCGGAAGCCAAGACGGAAAGCTCGATGCTGGCTGCGTTTCGGGAATGGCTGAGCGGCGAAGCGCGACGATACAACGAGAACATTGCGCACATGTCTCAATCACGCGGTGCTCGGCATCACCGGCGCGCACAGTGACTGCATCTGATCGAAACGGCGTTTCGCAAGTGTGCGCCTCAGCTGAAGCGTATGGGCGGCGAACTGGCTTCGTTGCCGCGCCTATAACCTACAGAACCTCGCAAGCGTCGTCGAAATCGAGCCGCGGGCTGCGGGGAAACAGGCCGTCCGGATCGCCATACCCGAGGCAGCAAAGAAAGTTCACGCGCAGTGCCGTACCGTCGAAGAACAACTGATCGACCCTGGCCGCGTCGAACCCCGAGAGCGGTCCGCAGTCGAGACCGAGCGTGCGCGCCGCCATGATGAAATAGCCACCCTGCAGCGAGCTGTTGCGAAAGCATGTATCTCGCGCCAGCTCCGGTTGCTCGATGAACATCTTCCCTGCACCCGGCCGATGCGGAAACAGCTTGTCGAGCTGCGTGTAGAACGCCACATCCTGCGCAATGATCGCAACGACCGGCGCGGTACGCACTTTCTCGACGTTCCCCGTAAAAACAGCCGACAACAACTTTTCGCGCGCCAGCAGCGACCGCACGAACACGACGCGCATCGGCGAGCAGTTCATGCTCGTCGGGCCCCATCGGGTCAGTTCGTACAGGTCACGCAGCACCGCATCGGGCACCGCTCGGTCCAACCACGCGTTCTGGCTGCGTGCGTCGGTAAATAGCTGCTGGCGCGCGCGGGTATCGAGCGGCTCGCTCATTCCGTTTTCCTCCAGATCGACCATCGAAAGGCCATGCGCGCGCATCACGTGCGCGTCGCACCGACCATGAAGAACGCCACGGTCGCCGGGCTGTTCCCGTAATTGCGCCATGCATGACGCGTGCCATTCTGTACGACGACATCCATCGGCCCGAGCCGCGTCGCCTGCCCGTCATCGAGCTCCAGCCAGATCTCGCCCGACAGCACGATCGCATAGTCGACCGTTTCGGTCGCATGCATGCCTGGATGGTCGGGCTCGAACGTCGCTGCGAGATCCGGCATGCGCGCGACACATTCGCTTGCCGCTGCTGCGGGATCGAACTGCGGAGCCGCCATGACCTGATCCGGCGGAAAGGTTACGACCAGGAGACTGGTCGCGCCGACCGGCGGAATCAGGGTGTCTTTTCCGATCGTCGGATCGACCGTCGTCGCCAGCGACGGAGATGCCGCAGTTGTCCACACCTGTGCGAATGCATGCCCGGGAATGGAGTCGAACAGGACAGTTCGGGGTGTCGGACCATCGGAAACCACAACGGACCGGCCGTGCGGATCACGGCCGGTCACCACGCGTCGAATGTGCATGAGTTGCCTCGCTGTAAGGAAACGCTTTCGGCCGACGACACCCCGGTGCCGATGTGACGCAGAAGTGTCGTCGATGTGCTTTACGGACAGATCACGTAGTTGCTGAAGCCGCCATTGCGATTCTCGATCCCGCCCAGCGCGACATTGATGTCCTCCAGCTTGAACGTGCAGTGTTCGAAGACCGACAGGTCGACGACCCCGGATTCGACCATGTCCGCCATTTCCTGTCCTTGCCCGGCCGTGAACCACGCGGAGCCGCTCAGGCGCTGGTCGTTGTCCATCATGTAGTGAAGATTGACCGGCACGTCGCCGGCGACCGCGCCGACATTGACGAGATGACCGCCACGTCGCAGCGTCTTCAGCGACTCCTGCAGTGTCGTATGCGGTGCGCCCGGTCCGAGCGCATCGATCACCGCATCGACGCCTTCACCGCGCGTGATGCGCGCCGCCCATGCGTCGACCGGCTCGTCATCGAGCGCCAGGACCTCGATGCGATCCGGCGCAATCGCCTTCACGCGCTGCAGCAATTCCTTGTTGCGTGCGGTGCCGAAAATCTTCCGCGCCCCCATTGCGAGCCCGAACAGTGCAACCCCGATACCGAGCGTCCCGCTGATGCCATTGACCAGGATCGTGCTGCTCGGCCCAACTTCCGCCTTCTTCAGCGCACGATAGGCGGTGCCGAGATAGCCGAAGCGCGCCGCGGTCTCATGGCTCAGGTTGTCGGGTATCTTGACCAGGCTGTATTGCGGCGCGGTCATGAACTCGCACAGCCCGCCGTACGGATAGTCGTCGAAGATGGCCTGCGATCGCTGGCTGAACCCGAAATAGCCGTTGAATGTGTAGTACGGACAGGCCGTGGTATCACCCGAGCGGCACGCGCGGCAACCGCCGCAATAGCGCGCCGGATTCACATAGACGCGGTCCCCCACGTTGAACGCATGGACCTGACTGCCAACCTCCTCGATCACGCCCGTCGCGTCCAGACCGAAAATCGCCGGCAGCCGGGGCAGCGGCAGGTGCGGAAACCATTTCTGCCAGTTGCTCAGCACGTTGCCGAGGTTGGGCACGATGCCACATGCCTTGACTCTCACCAGCACGTCGGTCGGCCGCGGCGACGGCACCGGGATCTCCTCCACCACCATCGGTGCGCCGACATCGTGCATACGTGCTGCTCGCATCATCTTCGTCATGTCTGTCTCCTGTCTGTCACTCTTCGTGTATTCGCAACACACATTCACCGGCCCGGTCATCTGTCTGCGACTCAAGCCGGATCAATGCATAATATCAATTTTTATGCATAAAAACACAAATTCCGCCTGAACTTCATCGCAGGCCGTCGAGACCCTTGACGTCCGACGCCGCGAGGCCGCCCAGTCGCGCGTGCACGCGCCCGCCCGTCGCCATCGCGAGTGCGAACGCGATCTCGTTGCGGCGCGGGCCATCCCAGACGGTCACCTCGCACGTGCCATAGTGACTGCGGACATAAGACGCCTGGATATGGCCCAGCGGGACCATCAGGCGCGTACCGACGCCACCGATCGTCTTGGCCGACGGCACCATTGCTTTCGGCTGGCCCAGCGATTCCCG
Source organism: Burkholderia sp. WTPI3 (assembly GCF_021483755.1). NCBI lineage: Bacteria > Pseudomonadati > Pseudomonadota > Betaproteobacteria > Burkholderiales > Burkholderiaceae > Burkholderia > Burkholderia sp. WTPI3. Next base: position 18,001 of record NZ_JAGIXF010000022.1, read on the forward strand.
CATCGCCCAGCCGCCGGCTTCGTGCCATACGGCGCCATGCTCGAGTTCGCCATCCTCGCCAACGATCGCGCCCTTTCCGTAAGCCTGGACGTTCTCCGCGCCGCCGAGCAGCGCCACGAGGCGTGACGAGAGGTCATGCCCGAGTTCGCGCAGCGCCTGCATGAACGGCAGCAGGTCAGGCTCGTACCGCCCCGCATACGGATTCGCGACGATGGCGGTCGCGACCGCAACCCGCAGCGGCTCACTCACGCGCTCTCCCCCTTCATGCCAGACCTCCTCCACATCGAGCTTGATCTTTCTGACATTGACCAGCGGCATCTTTCTGCTCCACGGAAATTGTTCGGATTGCCGGGAGCACAGTTTGTGCTCCCGTGCTTGCATTATATCCATTCCTGTATAATATGCATAAAAACATGTTTTGTGCCCAAATGGAGGAGTAATGAAACTCGTGTCGTATCGCCGGGCCGGCAAGGCCGCTTTCGGTGCAATCAAGGAAGAAGGCGTCATCGATCTCGCGTCGCGCATGCCGGCGCTGGCCGATCTCGCAGCGCTGCTCGCGGATGACGCGGCGCTGAACGAAGCACGCAGGCTCGTCGCCGCGGCCGCGGATTTCCCGTTGGCCGATGTCGAGCTCGAGCCGGTCATTCCACGCCCGAACAAGATCATCTGCGTCGGCATCAACTATGTCGCGCACGCAGCGGAAGCCGGGCGCACGGTCGGCAAGTACCCTGTCATCTTCCATCGTTACGCGGAAACCCTGTTGCCGCACGGTGCACCGCTGATTCGTCCGACCATTTCAGAAAATTTCGATTTCGAGGCCGAACTCGCGGTCGTCATCGGCCGCGGCGGTTCGCATATCGCACCGGAAGACGCGATGAGCCATGTTGCCGGCTATACATGCTTCAACGACGCCAGCGTCCGTGATTGGCAGTTCCATACGCACCAATACGGGATGGGCAAGAATTTCCGCGGCACCGGCGCGCTCGGCCCGTGGCTCGTCACGGCCGACGAAATTCCGGACTACCGTGAACTCTCCGTGCACGGTCTGTTGAATGGTGAACAGATGCAGATCGGCAAACTGTCCGAACTCGCCTTCGACATTCCGGCCCTGATCGCATACGTATCGCAGGCGCTCGACTGGCAGCCGGGCGACATCCTCGCGACCGGCACCCCGAGCGGGATCGGCTTCAAGCGTCAGCCGCCGGTATTCCTGAAGCCCGGTGACACCTTCGACGTGGTGATTCCGGGCGTCGGCACGCTGTCGAACCCGGTGGCCGACGAAGCGTGAGCGATACTCGAACTATCAGGAGACGATCATGGCAGCATTGCCGAAAATTCAGTTCACCCACTGCGGAATCTTCTGCAGCGACCTCGACAGGATGGTCGACTATTACCGCAAGGCACTCGGGTTCGTGATCAGCGACAAGGGTGTCGCGTCGACCGGACACAATCTGTACTTCATGACGCAGGATCCGGAAATCCATCACCAGCTCGTGTTGTTCGATGGAAAGCCCACCAACCTCCCCTTCAACCCGGTCAACCAGCTTTCCTTCCTGCTCGATTCGCTGGACGATCTGCGGACGTATTACCAACGCGCGAAACGCGCGGGCGTCGCCGGTATCGAGCAAGTCGATCACGGCAACGCGTGGTCGATCTATTTCAAGGATCCGGAAGGCAATCCGATTGAACTCTACGTCGACAGCCCGTTCTTCACCGCGCAGCCTTGTCGCGAGCCGCTCGATCTCGATCTCCCAAGCGCTGAAGTCCTGAGACGGACGGAAGCGATGTGCCAGCGCCGCTCGGGCTTCCTGACGCGCCACGCATGGATCGCGGCAATGCGCGAACGCATCACCGCCCAGCGCACCGCGTTCGACGAATAGACATACCAATCCGTAGCGTCCGCCGCGTTCGACGGCAGGCGGACGCCACCCTGCGAAACTGGGGGAGATCACTGGTCATGAAGTGCAATCTGATTGGCGGGTCGTGGCGCACCGGCGCCACTTCACGCCGCAACATCAATCCGTCCGATCTCGACGACGCGATCGGCGACTATGCGTACGCGGATGTCGAACAGGCACACGAGGCAATCGACGCAGCGTGCGACGCTCAATGCGGCTGGCGGGACAGCGGCATCCAGGCCAGAGCGAATGCACTCGACGCGATCGGCAGCGAATTGCTCTCGCGGCAGACGGAACTCGGTACGCTGCTATCGCGTGAAGAAGGCAAGACGCTTGCCGAGGGCATTGCCGAAGTCGCGCGCGCCGGGCAGATATTCAAGTTCCACGCCGCCGAAGCGGTGCGCACGGGCGGCGAGTCCCTGCCGTCGGTCAGGCCGCTCGTCGACGTCAGTATCACGCGCGAGCCGGTCGGTGTCGTCGGCATCATCACGCCGTGGAACTTCCCGATGGCCATTCCGGCCTGGAAGATCGCGCCGGCACTGGCGCACGGCAACAGCGTCGTCTTCAAGCCGGCGGACCTCGTCCCGGGATCCGCGTGGGCGCTCGCGGACATCATCCACCGCAGCGGCATTCCGCCCGGCACATTCAATCTCGTGATGGGGCGCGGCAGTGTCGTCGGCAACGCGATGGTCGCCTCGCCGAACATCCACGCGATCTCGTTCACCGGATCGGTCGATACCGGGCGGAATCTGCTGCTGCAGGGCGCGCGCCAGTTCAAGCGAATGCAGCTCGAGATGGGCGGCAAGAATCCGCTCGTCGTCCTGGACGACGCGGACCTCGACGTCGCCGTCGACTGTGCGATACAGGGCGCCTATTACTCGACCGGGCAGCGCTGCACCGCATCATCCCGTTTCATCGTGCAGAAAGGCATCTACACGCGCTTCGTCAACCGTGTTGCGGAGGCACTCGGGCAGCTCCGCGTCGGGCATGCGCTCGACGCCGACACGCAAATCGGGCCCGTTGTCGACAGCGAGCAACTGCGACTGGACGAAGCGTACGTGGAAATCGGCCGGAATGAAGGGGCGACGCTGATCTGCGGCGGTACGACCGTCGTCCGCAGCACACGAGGCCATTTTCTGACGCCGGCGCTGTTCTCCGATGCGACACCGACGATGCGCATCGCGCGCGAGGAGATCTTCGGCCCGATCGCGTGCGCTATCCCGGCGAAAGATTACGACGAGGCGCTGGAGATCGCGAACGACAGCGAGTTCGGATTGTCAGCCGGCATCTGTACGACGTCTCTGAAACATGCGGCGCATTTCAGGCAACACATGCGCAGCGGGATGGTGATGGTCAACGTGCCCACCGCGGGGGTCGACTATCACGTGCCGTTCGGTGGCACGAAGTCGTCGAGCTACGGCTCGCGCGAGCAAGGCCGATACGCCGCCGAATTCTTCACGACCGTCAAGACCGCCTACACGAAGGCATACTGAGATCAGTCGGGCGACGGTCCGGTGGACCCGCCCGCACCGCCGGGCGAACGTGGTCGGCTCTGGCGGAACGAATATGAACATGGAGGAGATGTGGACTTCGATTTGATCATTGTCGGTCTCGGCCCGGTCGGTGCAGTCGCCGCCAACCTGGCCGGTCAGGCCAGCCTGCGCACGCTGGTCGTCGACAAGTCGCCTACTGTCTACGACAAGCCGCGGGCAATGGGATTCGACCAGGAAATCATGCGAATCCTGGCCAACCTCGGGATCGCAGACAGGATCGCGCAATACGTGATGCCGTACCGCCCGTCCGAATACCGGACGACCGACACGCGGGTGATCCGCCGCATCGACGCGGCAGCCCCGCCGTACCAGCTCGGCTGGGCACCGAACTACGTGTTCATGCAGCCGCAAATCGAAGGAATCCTGCGCGACAATCTCGCCGGCTACCCGTCGGTCAGGGTCGAGCTCGGTGCGGAAGCGACCGCGGCCGAATCGCACGACGATGCCGCATCCGTGACGATCTCGCTGGCGTCGGGCGAGCAACGCACGTTCACCGCGGGCCATGTGCTGGCCTGCGATGGAGGAACGAGCCCGATCCGTACGCGGCTCGGCTTGGACATGGAGGATCTCGACTTCGACGAGCCATGGCTCGTCGTCGATGTGATGCTCAAAGACGGTGCCGGCGAGAGCCTGCCGGCAACCAACGTGCAGTATTGCGAGGTCGCGCGCCCTTCGACGTTCGTCGTCGGACCCGGCCGCTGCCGCCGTTGGGAGTTCATGATCAACGCGGACGAGACGCCTGCCGAGGCCTGCCGGCCCGAATTCGTGAAAAAGCTGATTTCGCGCTGGCTCGCCGACGACGAATACGAAATCTGGCGTGCATCCGCCTACCGGTTTCACGCGCTCGTGCTGCGCCGCTGGCAAGCCGGACGGATATTCTTCCTCGGTGACGCGGCGCACATGACGCCGCCGTTCCTCGCGCAGGGAATGTGTCAAGGCATCCGGGATGCGTCCAATCTCGTCTGGAAGATCGCGATGGTTTCGCGCGGCAAGGCCGGTACGGCACTGCTCGACAGCTACCAGGCTGAACGGTTGCCGCACGTCAAGCGCACGACACTCGTGACGAAGGAACTGGGCAAGCTGATCTGTGAACGCGATCCGGTCGCGGCCAGCGCGCGCGACGAGCGCTTGCATGCGGAGATGGCCGCCAATCCGCAGGGAATGGTCCGGCAATCGTTGATCCCGGGGTTGAGCGACGGCTTTCTGTCCGCTTCGAGCGACGGGCCACGCGGGCTGCTGTTTCCGCAACCACGCGTGCGGACGTCCACCGGCGACGAGCGCCTGCTCGACGACGTGACCGGCGCGACCTTCCGGCTCGCGGTGGACGCACGTACTGATGTCGCGACCGTCGCGCAACTTCGGCAGGCATGCGATCGCCTGCAATATCCGGCGATCCGGTTCGTCTCGATCGGGCCCGACGCGCTCGCGCCCGATGCCTCGCCGGATACGTATCAGGACGTCAGTGGCGTGCTGACCGGCTGGATGGCGCAACACGATTGCCGTGTGGTTCTCGCCCGCCCCGATCACTATGTGTACGGTGGTTGCCGCGAGCCGCATGAGGCGCTTGCGCTGCTCGACGAGCTCGTGGGCGCGCTGGCGACCAACGGCTCGCAAGCACTTGACGCGCCGGCAACGAGCTTTTGATCCGGAACGCGCATCATGTAACAGCCTTCAGCGCTCGGTGCTTCGCCCGAGCGCTTTTTTTGTCCGACGAGCCTTCCGACTCAATCTTGCATAGAAGCGATCTTTGCGCATAAAATTACCGCATTGACAATCCGGAATGCCACGCCATGGATTCGACACCTGCCTCCAATGGTGCCCCGCTCATCGATGTTGCTTTCGCGCGGATGAAAACCTCGATCATCCGGTGTGAACTGGAGCCAGGCACGCGCCTGAAAGTCGAGAGTCTGTCGAAGACCTACGGTCTCAGCAGTTCACCGATTCGCGAAGCACTGAACCGCCTCGCGCAGGACGGAATCGTGCAGGCGGCCGAGAATCGCGGCTTCTGGGTCGCACCGATCAGTATCGACGACTTCAAGGACATCACGCGCCTGCGCGTCCTGCTTGAACACGAAGCGCTGATGGATTCCATCGAGCATGGCGACGACGACTGGGAAGTTGCCGTGCTGACGGCGTTCCATCGGCTGAGCCTCGCCGAAAAGCGGATGGGTACCGGCCCGGTGGCCCTCGATGACGACTGGTCGGAGCGCCATCGCGCCTACCATATGGCGTTGCTGTCCGCGACGCCGAGCCCGCTGCTGCTGAACATGGTCGGATCGCTGTTCGACCGCGCCGAACGCTATCGGCGCTACTCGGCACTCCATCGGACGGAGGAACGCCACAAGGGCGCGGAACACGAGGCGCTGATGAAAGCGGCGATCGGACGGGAAAAGGACAAGGCAGCGAAATTGCTGCGCAAGCATATCGAAGGAACGCTGACTCGAGTTGCCGCCGCACTGGAGCGGCAATTGGCCTCGGTGCAGTAAGTCGCGCGCAGTGCCCCGATACTGCGTCTGCGAATGCACCCCATTGCGACGACGACTCCCGCCACCGTCGCACGGATCAATCAGAATATCGTTTGCATGCCGATCCGGCCGATGAACTGCGAGCGACTGCTCGACGGGCCGAACGTCCCGTTGATCGACGCATTCGCCCCCCCGTTCGTCAGCTGATACACCGATTGCAGATAGACGGCCGTCCGCTTCGACAGATGGTACTTCGCAACGGCCCCCCATTGATGGGCGTGATTGCGGTCGACAACCTCGTTCCCCCACATGTAGGTGTAGGCGAGGCTCGTCGAGAATGCCGGCGTGAACTGATACAGTGCGCCGACCTCCGCCGCGTTGACAACCGCGCCGTTATGCGTATTGTGCGTGTCAGTGAACAGCGCCGTCAGCAGCAACTTGTCGCCGCGATATTTCGCGCCGAGCCCGTAGTTCCTGATGCTGTCGCCGAGCAATGACGCATAACGCACGTCGGTATAGGCCGCGCCGAATGCAAACGCGCCAGCACTATAGCTGGCACCGAAGCTTTCCGCGCTGTTTTGGCGGAAATCCCCCGCCACGCCGCCGAATGCGTACATTCCGCCGAACCGGAATCCTCCCAGCAACGGACTCGTGTACTTGACCGCGTTGCCAAGAGGCGTGTCGCCGTTCATGCGGTCGAAGTCGAACGCCTCGTTCGGCGGAGAATCGGGAATGCCGAGCTTAGCAAACGGACCATCCCGGAAGCCGTAGAATCCGCCGCCATACATCGCCATATCGGCCCCGACATCGGCGAACAGCGTGTCGACCATGAAGTCGTACTGGCGTCCGAGCGTGAGCTTGCCGAAGCGCGCGTTGTCGAGGCCGACCCATGCATTGCGCGCGAAAAGCCCGGTTCCGGTACCGCTCCCGTTGCTCTTCTGAGCGACGAGATTGCCCTGCAGCGTGAACTGCGTCACCAGCTGGAACACCGCGCGGGTACCGCCACCGAGATCCTCGGTCCCGCGAAATCCCAGCAGGTTGGGCAACGCGATGCCGTCGTCGAGCCGCCATGCAGGGTGGCCCGACGTATTGCTGATGTATGACACACCTGCATCGAGCAAGCCCCAGAGCGTCACGCTGCTTTGCCCATAGGCACACGATACCGGGCCCAGGCCCGCTGTTGCGCAGGCAATTGACGTAATGACCCACCTTTTCACCGTCGTCTCCTCCATACCGTTTACGAAGTCGCCAATGTACACAACAAATGCCTAAGCGTCATTTTTGTGCATATTTATATTCTTTACGCACACTCTACACGGCTTTGCAAGACGCAAAACTCCGTGTTTACGCGTGAGTGCGCTGCAGCATGAAGACGCACGCCGACGTCGAAGCTGCAGCTACTCCACGCGCTGCGGCGGTCGCTACGTGGCACGTCAATGACGTTGCAAAGGGCCAGCGATCAGCATCCGGGGGGCGCAGGCCGAGAAGCGAGGCTTCGCTTCGCACCGTGATGGTCTTTCAACGCTGCACGTGTTCGTGACTCAATGACTTTCATAACGGTCACGATGGCGGCGAGTTCGTATTCCCCGATCGCGGCAAGTACGTCCTGCCCGGTTGCGGTGGGGACGCCGTGTCGCACGATCCAATCAACTCCAGACCGCGCTCTGAAGCGGGAAAAGGTTAGGCGAATCGCTGGATTGGATAGCGGTCATTCAGAGACTGGGGGGCTATCTCGATGTGACGAGCCAGGATGTTGGCCGACTACGGTTCTACCCGTAGCAGACAAAAACGCCAGCTGCCCGCATGATGGGGCCTTCAGTGTGCATAGGGTCACCAACCCGAGCACGGAGGAAATACACCCGATAGAGAAATCTGCTCGTATGCCCATATGATCGACGATCAGCCCTCCCACGGCGGACCCAATCGCGATGGCGACTTGAACAACGCAAATGAAGAGCGCCGAACCGACTTCGGGGCAGTCAGCGGCATCGTGCTGAGTCCAGATGCTGAAGCACAACGGGATTGCGCCGAACGCTACGCCCCAAAGCGACAATGCTGCCGCCTCGCCGATTCGCGCGTGATCCAGTAGCACCATCAGCAACAATGCGAAGAACAGCAGAGCCGTCGCGATCGCGGTGGCGACTTTCACGTGGCCATCCATCACCGCCGAAAGCGTCACGTTCGACATGAAGCCGACAATACCAAACACCATAAGCAGGCTTGAAATCTCCGATACCGAAAAGTCCTCTCCGAGACGAGGTTCCAGGTACGTATAGGTGGAAAAATGCGCGCCGAATACGAACGCCACCATCATCAGGCTCAGACGCACGTGCGGCCGGCGCAGCAGCGAAATGAAGTCCTGAACGCCCACGGTGGTTTCAGCTGTCAGCTTCGGCACGAAGGCGACCTGCGCAAAAAGCGCTACCGTTGCGAGGACACCGGTCGCAATGAACGATTCCCGCCAGGATGCGAGCGTAGCGATCAGTGTCCCGAGCGGCACACCAATGACGGTAGCCGATGCAACTCCTCCCAGGATGCATGCGATCGCGCGCGCCGTATCCCGGGCTTGCACCATGCGCCCCACCGCCGCGGTCGCGAGCGTCCAGAACCCTCCCAATGCGATCCCCAACAGTGCCCTGCCAGCAAGCATCGTCGTGAAGTTCGTCGAGTACGCACTGACGAAGCTTGAGCACGTCAGCAATCCGGTTAATATCAAAAGTATGTACCTGCGATCCCATTTTCCAGCAACAACCACCGAGGTCGGCGCGGCCAAGGCAGCCATCACACCGGGCAAGGTCATCATCAAGCCTGCCGTCCCGGACGTGACATGCAGATCCAGAGCGATGTGCGCCAGAATGCCGACCGGTAGAAATTCGCAAGTGACGAACGCAAATGCGCTGACCGCGACGGCCAATACGGCGAACCATTGATGTCGTGAGGTTGGGACATCGCCGGGAAACTTCCCGGACGAGCTGCTATTGGAAGGCATGCTATCGGAGCGCGGATGAGGAATGATGGAAGCAACGGACGATACGGTCGACAGCGTGCGCATGACGACACCGGGCGGGTCGCCGATAGCGGAATGAAGGGAGCGCCCCGAGCAGATGTTGCACGCGAGACGCTCCTCGAGCGCTAGTCCGGAATACGCCCGATCAGCGAGCATCCCCCGATTCGCGCCCTTGGTCACTTCAGGAAAAGCGCAACGGCAAAGTCAAATAGTTGCGAATGCGATCGTCGTGCTGAACCGCGGGCGAGCCGGCTAGTTCCACGCGTGAATAGCGTTCCGCTATGGCTGACAAGATCACCTCGATTTCGACGCGGCTGATCAATTGCCCCGCGCAGCTGTGTGTTCCGATGCCGAACGACAGCATCTGGCTTTCACGCATCGAACGAGTATGGTCGAATGTGTTCGGATCCTCGAACACATCAGGATCCCGATTGACTGCCGCAGTCATGAAGCGAATGACGCTATTTTCCGGGATCACCGTGCCTCTGATCGTAACTGCGGCTTTGTTGTACCGAGTGAAGGACATCTCTGGCGGATACAGGCGCAGGAATTCGTTGATCATCGCCTGGCGGCTTTCGCGATCGGCTTTGTAGAGGTCGAAGAGTTCAGGTTCACGCGTGAAATGCTCCAACGCCGACGCGAGTACGTAAGCCGGATTGGGTGCACCAGAGAAGAAAAAATTGACCATAGCCTGGACGACCTCAGCCTCGGATAGTTCGCCTCGCGCTTGTGCCTCGATTAGCGCATCCGCAAGACCGTTTCCGGGATTTCGACGCTTCTCGGCAACAAACGCGTTGCACCGGTCGAACAGATATTTGAACCCCTCTACCGCATCGTCCAGTTGCGCCTTCGTTGAAGCCGGAGACTGAGCCATGACAATACGCAACCCGTTCTCTATCACGCCTTCGATGTCGTCCTCCGGTATGTCGAAGATGCGACACATCGTGACGTGGGTGGGCACGACACAAATATTGTGATGAGCCTCGACAACGCCATCTTGCGCGACATTGTCCAGCGCGTCGCTCACTAGCGCCTTTGTATGCTTCGCCCACTCTGCGACCATCTTCGGCGTGAACCACTTGTTGAAGTGCCGCCGCAATAACGTCTGCCGCGGCGGGTCGTAGAACAGCACACTCTCCTTGAACACGTGCCACGGGTGGGGTTTCACCCAGTTCGGCTCCTCCATGCTCATCGCCGGATGCTTGGCAAACTCCACATAGTCGGAATACTTCGAGACGACGAACTCACGTTCGCTAATCCGATACACCGGTGCCTCGCGTTGCAATCGCTCATACCACGGGTACGGGTTGTCACGAAATGCGAGGTCCGCCCACGGAAGGTAAGGGTCGTTCATGAAATCGCCTGTTTGATTTTTCATCGAAACCACCTTATTCGCCTAAAATCGAAAGGATGCTTTGGGACCATTCCACCGCCACCTGGTTTGCAGGCATGCCTTTCGATGCATTGTGTCGTCCCGTTTCGCCAATTTGCGTGGCTCCGCACGAAGCGAGCATTTCAGTCAATAGATCGATTGCGCGGTTGTAATTCGCGTAACTGGAATCCCCAAGCCCAAACGCGGCAAATCTCGTCGCAGCCAGATTGGGACGCGTATCGACGAGCGCGCGATAGAACGGCTCGGTCGTCTCCGGCATATCGCCCTCGCCGTACGTAGAGGTAACAAAGATCGCGAAACTGACCGCCTCCAGTTCGTCCACTGCTTGATCCGCCATCGATTTGACGACGCTCGGCATATCTTTCTCGGCGAAGCACATCGCAATATCGTCGGCAACCATCTCTGCGTTACCGCTCTCCGTGCCAAACAGAATCAGAATTGATGCACTCATTTCTTTTTGCTCATATTTAGACGATTACCCCACGCTCACGACCTGCCTTGCCACTTCCAGCAGGCGCCTGCGATCTGCAATTTTCTTGCGGAGCCTGTTCGGCCCCGCCGCATCCCGTTCATACCGGTCCACCTCCAGCCAGCCGGCGTAATTCACGAAATCGGCTGGAAACTGGTCTCCGAGCGCGGCCAATCCGGGCCGGCCGATCGGCAGCGCTCCGTCTTGCACCATCGCGACGATCTGCGCGGCCACGGCTTGTGCGTCTCTGCGATTCGCGGCAACCCCGCCCTTTCCGCCGTTCTTCGCCCAACCGACCTCGAATACATTCAACGCACGCCACGGCCTGCATCGAGCGCCGATATCGCCGACCTCGTTCGTAAAACCAATGGCAGTAACGATCGTGTCGACGTGAAAGCTCACGATACCTTCGGCTTTCGAACGTCCGCGCAAAACGCTCTTCGTCAGCAATGCATCGACCTGCACTGGCGTACATTCGAAGTGGAAAACAATATCGACCAGCGGTTTAGCATATACGATGCGTCTCGCGGCATTCCGCAGCACTTGTGCCTTTTCGCTCTGATCGTCGTCCGAAAGACCCGATGCAGATACCTTTACATGCCCCAGATCACAGAGTTCGCGCAGCATGGCAATGTCAAATTTCGCGTCGCCTGCGCTGGATCTTCCGACGAGATGAATCCGCTCGAGACGATTCGAGCGAAGCATCGATAGCCGCTCGTCGTCGATATCGGAGTTATCGAATTGCTCGATGCGTTTGGCCAGCAACCGGGCAACGTCTATGGCGACGTTCCCGTGCCCGACGATCGCCAACGATTCACCCAAGGAGCAAAATCGCCCTCTGTCATGGGGCAACCGAGGCTCGGGATAGCCGTTCAGCGCCCGCAGTATTTCGCCTGCCCCAACGACGTTTGCTTTCGGGTGTTGTGGAACCGGAAGAACCGAATCCGTTGCCAAACCCGTCGCGAGCGCGACAATGTCGAAACTCTCTGTCAATCGCTCAAACGACAGGTCTTTTCCGATAGTTACATTCCCAAAAAAATTGACCCCCTCGCGTCGAAACAACCGATCGAACTGCATCGCCACGGATTTCGAACCCTGATGATCGGCCGCGATGCCGTAACGCAACAGACCGAATGGCACCGGCTCCGATTCAAACACCGACACTGCAGAATCCGGCCAAACCTTTATCAACGACTGAGCCAGGTAGCACCCGGACGGTCCGCTTCCCACGACGGCAATGGATGGATTAATGATGCGCATGAACGTACCTGGACTGGTCTCTTGAAACCGAGATGAATCGGATGCCGAGTTGCTTCGCGACTGAAGCCGAAGCTATTGCGATTCACATCCGAAGCATGGATATGTCATTGGGTGACGGCGAGAACGGCCTCGTCGTCCGTGTCGCTATCTCGAGACTCGACGTCAGGATTGCGCCCCAACCGCCGGAACACTTCGGGCTTGGCCTTCCTGAAATAAACGGCCAATGCCATCCCGAAAATCTGCACTGCACACAGGCTATAGAGCATCCACGTGCTTTGACCTGGTTCGCCGCCAACGAGAAGCTCGAAGTGCTTGCCAACGAGGACGACGAGCGCAACGAACAGGACTGCGGAGATACCGGGCGCAACACACGCTTTGAAAACGCCTGCACCGATGAACCGCCCCTCGCGGAAATACCAGACGAGACATGAAACATTTACGACGGTCATAAGGATCAGCCCTCCTGCGGTACCGACGCCGGACAGTCGACCGTAAAGCAATTCCGGTTGGGCCCCGGTCACGATGAACGGCAGAAGAACAAGCAGCGTCAGCGTCGAAACCGTAATGGACGAGCGGTGCGGTGACAAATGCTTCGGATGGATCGCACTCAGGTACTGCGGAAATGCGCCATCGATGCCGAGGTTGTGAAGATAACGCGTCAGCACGTTATGAATGGACAAGCTGGATGCAAATGCCGAGGTCAAAACCAGGATCGCGACCGGCGTGCGCATCCGCGCGCTGACGAATTTGTCGAAGGCATTCTGAAACATGGTGGCGGGCGATTGCGTTGCTACGGAGATTACGTCGTGTCCATACACGCGAATAAGTGCATATGCGCAGAACGTATACAACAGACCGATGAAGATCACCGCACCATAAGTTGCTCGCGGAATGGTTCTATCCGGGTCGCGCACCTCGTCACGGAACAAAGCCGTCGCCTCGAACCCCATAAAGAAAGAGACGGCAAACAGCATGGCGAACGGGCTGTTCGCGTTGAACAATCCGGATGGGGAAAAAATGGCGTTCGGCGGCAAGTCGCTTGGGGGATTGCTGCCAATAACTCCAGCGCAGAACGCGACGCAAACGATGACTTCGGCAAGCATTACCCAAGTCAGGAACTTCGCGGATACTTCGATGTGCAGATACCCGAAAATCGCGATGGCAAGCCAACATGCGAGCGTAAAGTAGTACCAGGGGAATGCCCATCCCGTGAGCGTCCGCTGCAGATCAGCGGACGCAACGCCAAAATACGCCGGAACACCGGCAAGGATGATGAAGTACGTAATCGTGGCGAGCAATCCGGCTCCAAGCCCGGCACTCTTGCCCAAGCCATGCGTGATGAATGCGTAGAAGTCGCCCGGTCGCTTCGCAGCATGGTTGAGTGTCAGATACCCCAGCGAGAACAGCATCAGCAGAACCATCGTCGCGATGAAGATGGTAGGGCTGGCTGCACCGCCATACATCAACGCGACCGGCACATATCCCGATACGGTCGTGAGAGGGGCCGAAAAAGCCAGAACGCTCAGCGCAAGACCAAAGGCGCCCATGTTCCCGGTAAGTTTATTTCCCTTCTCTGCAATCGCCCTGTAACCGCTTGTCTTCATTCGAGCCACCTCTTTTCTGTGCGCGGTTCTCTCGGTATCGCACCTTGATACGCGTACCGCGGAACCCGTTGACTTGGTAGCCGAACTATATTCAGCGAATTTCTGGCCAACATCCTCCGAAAGTATCTATACGTCGCTTCAAGATGGAGCGCCGATCGCACGTGGTGCGCCATGCACGACCAAGGTGCAATGACGCGCTTCCAGATCGTGCGTCTACCTCTACGGCACCCGGGGCACTTTGCCGGATTCGTCGCCACCGTCACCGTATACGGGGGCGTGTGACCTGCCAGTCGTCTTGGTTCGGTTCTTGCATCCCATCGCTGAACATCGCGCTAGCAGCCTTTTCGCGTAGGCTGCCAGCGTTCCAGCCTCCGTCAGACAGGTTCGGAAAAGGATCCTTTGTCTATTCCACTTGGATAAACCATGCGATATCACTTGAACGACGATTGCAAGGACTTCGCCAAGCGGACCATTGCATTTTCCCAAACCCTTCTGGAGTCGTCTGCCGCGATCTTTACCTGGATTGACGCTACCCAGAAGATTCCACCGTGCACGGAACACGGCCTCGGCGACGTGATGATTCGCGACTATTATCGAGACTTCAGAGAGTTCGATCCGATCTCCCCCGACTTCCTTTTATCAAACAGATCTTCGGTCGTTACTCTAAGAAAGATCGCAGACAATAGATTTAGAGATTGCCACATCCCGTACGCACAGTTTATGGCGCGGTACGGATTCGTGGACGAGGCCGCCTTTGTCTTTTGGCAGGACAACCGAGCCATCGCTTTTCTCAATGTTCTAAAAGGCAGACACGACAAAACGCTCGACAATGAATCCGTACTCCAGGAAATGCATAGCTATATCCAGTACAACCTGCTCGGTTTGGATTCGATAAAAACCCATCGACGCAATCGGAAACTCACCGAGCACCATCTATTGACAGCTCGAGAGCTAGCGATCACCAACTTGATTGCGAGTGGACTTTCCAACAAGGAGATTTGCCACGAATGCCAGATCGAGCTGGTGACGGTCAAAACGCACGTGGGAAGGGTGCTGGCAAAGCTCGGATTGAATACGCGGTCACAAGTCGCGTCATTTCTGCACTCGATAACCGCAGATTGACCGTTGCAGTTCCGCTTCGTGGCAGCGAAGTCTGATGCGTGAGCTCCATTGCAGTTCAGTTGGAGGCGGGGCGAACCGACGCCGCCCTCAACCAGGCCGTCGAAACGACTTGCGCCCCGCTCCAGGCACCATACGAACGCACGCGGCCGCTGAGCCTGCAAGCTTTCGCAATACCATCAGTTTGACACGCTATGGTTTCGACAGCTTCGTCACAGGTACAGACGAGAGATCGGGTCCGACTTGGCACGTTCAGTGGCGTTTCCACCGCGTAATCTGGCGGTGGCCGCTCCCATGCCGTGATCTGACGTTGGACCGGTTTTTTTATTTTCGGCTACGCTCGGCCGGACTCTGCTCTCCATTCCGCGCGTCGAAACGCAGGTGCGCAACCACTTGTCCGAGGCTGTAGTACGTAACCAAGCTGTTTCGGTCTGACTCAATGTTACGGATTCCAGCATCGGAACCCGTCTGACAAGCAGAGACCTCTGCTGAGTCAATCGGATGACGGCTATGCAGCGATCTCAGGAATATCTTTCGCATGACTCGGTTCCCTGTTGAGTCCACTACTTAGGTCTGCGCGCCAGCCCGACATTGAAGCGCAGAGGTGGTTACGATCGACAAAGCGTGAAGCATCATGATCTGTTCAAGTCGAATGCCGGATCGCTCGACGCCAATCACAACGACATCGGAACGACGACGACCCAGGCGACGTGGACGATCTACACATCGTCTCTAGCGATACCCGATGCCCCTTGCTTGGCCAAGGCTTCCGCCAATAGCTTCCTTAGTCGATCATTCTCGCCCTCAAGGTACTTCAACCTTTGCGATTCAACGCCGTCGTTGCCACCAAACTTCGCCCGCCAGGAGTAGAAGGAGGTATCGCTGAAACCGTACGTCCTGCACAGATACTGGACCGCCTCGCCAGCTTCGGCCTCTCTCAAGAAGCCGATGATTTGCTCGTCCGTAAAGCGCTTTCGCATTCTCAAACCTTCCTCGAAAGTGACCTTTGCTGGTGTCAGGTAGCCTAGCGCTCCAGAGAACAGGTCCGTTTCTCACGTAGCCCCTCTAACTCGAGGCAGCATGTGACGACAGTTCCCTTCGTCGATTGCAGTACGATTCGATACCAACAAAGAGGATCACCTGGACAAGCACCGACACCGGTGTCGCCCACTGGTACAACGATGGGAAGAGCGATGCGTTACCGATGCACACTCCACATAGGGTTGCGATCAGGCATGAGCTCAATCCCGTCCATCGCCAGTTCATGATCACTTGAGGCATGACATCGGGCACATCTCGGGATCGTCCAACCCAGAACTGATCGACGAGAAGCAACGTGACGAAGCAAGCCATGGACATACCGATATAGTTCAGGGCACTCGCGAGCAAGTGCGTACCATCTGAAATCAGCACAGTGGCCGCAACCGCGCAGAAAGCAACGATGACGACTCTTCTGCTGACGGAAACGCCAAATAGATGCTCGAGTGCGTTGACGAAGGCAACGGTGCCTGAGTAGATGTTCCCGAGATTGATTCTGAGCTGCGTCGTACACGCGAAAATGATCCCCCCCGCACCCAGCAACGAAACGAAATAGACGCCGGGATTGCTTTCCCGCATCTGGACAGCGAACCAGATCCCCAAGATCCCGGTGATCCCATAACAGAACGCAGGAAACAACGCGCCGACAAACACGGTCCCTGCTCGGAGTTCTCGTTTGCGCACAAATCTTGCATAGTCGGCCGTCACGAGACCAATGATGAAGGCGAGACCGTTAACGATGCCCAATACTTCAAGCAGGCTGGTGAAGGGGGCTGCCGCAAGACGAATCTCCGGGAGCGGAGCGCCAGCCACGGGAACATCAAGCGCGTTTCTTATCGCCCACACAACAAACACAACGAACAGCACCAGACTCATTGTCTGGAATCTTGCAAGGACCTTCATGCCCGACCACACGAGCGGCAACATGACGAAGACAAGGCAGATGTATATCAACGCATGAGGAGCTTGCGGAAAGAGAGCCTGCAGCGAAGCCCCCATGATGCTGGCTTCTGCGACGAAGTAAGTGAGGCAGGCCACTCCGTAGGCCAGGCTGAATAATCCCGCTCCACGATACCCGAGCACGGTTCTGGCCCAGATATTGATGCCAAACCCTGTCTGGATGGATCGACGAACGAGCAGCACACCGACGAATGTCGAAACGCAGTATCCGTAGGCCAGCCCGATCAGCGCTGCTGCTACGCCAAACCTCACGGTAATGATCGACGCAATCTGAGCAAAGAAAAGCGCGGTCGCAATACCTAACGTAGCGAAGAATATGCCCTTCCAACCGGTCCTTGCATCTTCAGGAACCGGACTGGACGCGTAATCATCATCGGAGTGAGTTGATGCCGGCATACAGAAATCCCAATACCTTCGTGTCAGGAAAATGAGCAACGCGGCGCCGCGGAATTCACGAAGGAATCACCCTCGCATCGGTCCGCGGCGCCTCATACAGATTGCTTCAGAACTTGTGCCGCAGGCCAACGGCTACAACTTCCTGAGTACCTTTGCCCGCCGCAATTCCGTACGACCCGATGGAAGCCTCAGCGGCGCCTTGCCCGTTCTGCCCGCTTGCATGCTGATACCCTGCGAGCGCATAGACGTCGGTGCGCTTGCTCAAGCTGTAGTCGGCCCCGATATTCACCTGGTGGTACTTGGCAGACGAATCCCCCAGTGCGCGCGTGTAGTTGTAGCCGGCGATCAGCAGGAACGCAGGCGTCACCTGATACTGGGCAAAGACCGAACCGTTGTGATACTTCTCCGACCCCGTGAACGTCGATGCCGAATCGGCCGAATACTGGGCATAGCCATACGCCGCGCCCACCGTGAACGGGCCCGCAACGTAATTGGCACCGATCCGGGCGATATTGATCGACCGGGCTGACGCATAAGCCGCATTTACCGGCGAATTGAACAGCGAGTCGGACGAGGAGGTGCCGCGATTGCCCAACGTTGCGTTGCCGTTGTCGATGTGGAGAACGCCGCCGCCGACGCTGAACGACGTGCTTTGATAGCCAACTGCTGCGCTCCACGTCTGCCCCGACCCCGTGGATCCAGCGACGCCACCGAGCGCATACATGACCTCGGCCGAAACACCGCCCCACGACGGACTCACCCATTTCACGGCGTTGTTGAATCGAGCACTCGAATCGTAATTGTCGACGTCACCCGGCGTAGCGAACCAGCCGCTGTAGACATCAGCGGTCAACTGCTGTTCGAGATCGGTCAGCGGATCGTACTGACGACCGAGCGTCAGGGTGCCGTACTGGCTCGAAATGCCCACGAACGCTTGTCGGCTGAACAACTTTCCCGGTGTCGCAAGTGCGCCGTTCGTGCCGTCAAAGCCGCTCTCTACTGTAAAGATGGCCGAGAGCCCGCCACCCAGATCCTCCGTTCCCTTCAATCCCCACAGGGAAGCCGAAAGATTGCTGGGCAACATCCTCACTTGCGAACTCTGCCCGCCGCTGTTGTGTACATAGCCCACACCCGTGTCGACGATCCCATAGAGCGTTACGGAACTTTGAGCCTTTGCTTGCGAGTACGCTACGATGCTCAGTGCGGCGACTGCAATGATTTTCTTGTTCATCCCCCCCCCAAATCACCAAAGTTAATTTCACTAGGAATACTTACTAAATGAACCATCGAATTTATTCGATGCCTGCCATTTCTATCTCAAGATCGAAGATCTCTCATCGGGCATAGTGCAGCGCCCGCGACGCACTGACATCGCTCGGCAGCATGCGGCGGGCGCTCCATACCCGTTCGAACTGGGCGACGGATTTCTCCAGACGCTGGCCAGATCGTCAGGAGCGGCACCTGCTTGTCCGCTCGTACTATCCGAAGAAACTCTCGAGTTCCTTTGCAAGCGCCTCGGGCGCCTCTTCCGGGATGTAGTGTCCGGAAGCTACCATCGTGCCGCGAACGTCCGCAGCGACCTGCTGCAGCTGCGGGACCAGGTCGGGCATTGATCCCTGATCTGCACGGACCGCAAGGACCGGCATCTTGAGCTTGCCCTTCGCACTCAATTCGCGATTCTGCTCGGCAGACACCGAGATAGCGCGGTAATAAGCGAGACCGCCTTTCAGACCATTCGTCAGGAATACGCGATGGTATTCCTCGAAGTCCGCTTTGGAGAACACCTGCGGATTTGCCGCCTTCCGTTGCAAATACCACTCGAGATAGATGTGCTCGCGGCCGGCCAAGAGCGCTTCCGGAAGATCCGGAATGTTGTGGAATGCGACGTGCCACGTCCGCCACGCAACGTCAGAAGCCCACGGGAGCGTATCCGGAAGACTGATGCCCGGGATACCCGTGTCGAGGATCGCGAGGCCGGTGACCCTGTCGCCATTCATCGCCGCGTAGGGATAGCCGACCCATCCACCGATGTCGTGTACGACAAGTGCATGTCGATCGACACCGAGTTTCTCGACCAGACCACGAAGGAGTTTGGCGGCCTTGACCGTGTCGAGCGCACCCGCGGGACGATCCGAGTCACCTTGCCCGGGAAGATCCGGAGCAATAACACGGTACCGATGCCCCAGCAGAGGCAGAACCTTGCGCCACGCATACCAGCTTTGAGGGAAACCGCAAATCAGAACCAGCACGTCGCCGTCCGGCTTGCCGCCGCTCACATAATGCATCCGCACGCCATCAACCGTCTGAAAGCCTCGTTTGAATCCCTCGATGCCGGTCTCCGGCCATTCACGATTCGAAAACATTCACAAGCTCCTGTTGTTCCACCGACATGTGCAGGCGCGGGCACCTGCGCCGCGCCACGCGTGTAGCCAAACGCCCGCTCAGAAAGGATCCCGGGCAGCAGCAAGCCAGCCGCCGTCCATCACGTACTCGCTGCCATGCACGAAGTCGGCATCATCGCCACCCAAATACGCGGCGAGCTTGGCAATTTCTTCCGGCTGACACCAGCGACGGGCCGGGAATTTCTGCAGGGCCGCCTCCATATCAGGCGAATTCGCCGTCGTGTGCTCCGACATCGCCAGCGGGGTTGCGGTTGCGCCCGGGCAAATCGTATTGACACGAATGCCGCGCGCGCCGTATTCGAAAGTGAGTTGTCGGGTCAGACCGATCACACCGTGTTTGGAAGCCGTGTAGGCAGTCCCGCCGCCCGCAGCACTAAAGCCCGAGGTGGACGACGTGTTCACGATCGCCCCTTTGCCCTGCTTCAGCATCTGCGGAATGACCGCTCGAGCCATCAGGAAGGGTCCCGTGAGGTTAACGGCGATGACGCGGTCCCACTCTTCGACGCTCACCTCGTGAGCCGTCGCGTGTCCATCCAGAATGCCGGCGTTATTGCACAGAAGATCGATGTGCCCCCAACGCTCGATCACCGCCTTGACAGCGGCCTCGACGCTACGCGGGTCGCTGACGTCCACTTGATGTGCGTACGCCATCGACGGATTCGCCAACGCTTCGACAGTGGCAACGGCATTCTTGAGATTGATGTCGAGTGCGGCTACGTTCGCCCCTCTCGAAACGAACTCGCGAACCATTGCTCGCCCCATGCCGGAACCAGCACCGGTTACGACAACCACGCGCCCGGAATAATCATTCACTGAAACGTCTCCTTGACTTCACTTTAACCAGCACGTGCGCTGCTCACCGAGCCGGCGAATCGTGCGCTTTCTGTTTCCAGGATTCGCTTGCATGCATCGTCTTGCGCCAATTAGACGAGGTCCAATTGTGATTCTCGATGCATGCAGATCACGAATTTCTATCAATTCGGCGAACTGGACCGAATACGGTCCACAATCAACCGGCACTCGGCAAACATCCGTCACGCATCGGACGTTAATTCGTTATGCGAATTGACAGCCGGACGCCGCTCAAGCCATGTGTAACGCGCACCACCCTCAAGGTTGAAGATCGTGATCGATGAAGTGAGCTGTCAGGCCACGCAACAGGCGTGAACCAATGCGAGAGTTACGACCGTCTGGATGATGTCCGGCGGCCTTGAAACCATTGTATGTATGGCCAAGACGCCGTGCGTCCATCCAAAGGATGAGAAAAATTTCCGTTGATGCAAGCGGCGGCGAAGACGAACGCACCGCCCCGGTGCACCCAGGCTATTTCGTTGTCGGTGTGCCCAGGTCGGCGGAGAACGCCGCAAGCTGGGTTCGGCTCTCGATGCCCAGCTTGCCCAGGATTCGAATGACGTGCGACTTGACGGTGGCAAGCTCGATGCCCAGCGTCTCGGCGATATCCCTGTTGGACAGGCCGGCGGTCATCAGGGACGCGACTGAGAGCTCCCGCTCCGTCAGGAAGTACTCGTTTCGCAGCGCGTGGTCTGCCTGGACCTTCTTGACGGATGCAAGCATCGAGAAGCTGTGCTGCATATAGTCGTACATCTGTCCGAAGGGTTCTGGGGTCGAGAACGGGCTATCGCCTTGCTTCTTGATGACGGAGAGGCACGCTAGTGGTGTATCTCCCGCCCAGAACAGGAACCCGACTTCGTCCACGAGCCCGTACTTCCTCTGGTAATCCGACCAACTGGAGTGCTGGTCGTCGCGCTTTGCCCCTTTGAGGGTCACTACGGTCGCACGCTGTTTAATCAGACGATAGACGTTCAGCGGATCGGCCGAGGCGAATACCGTGTAATAGTCCTTGATGGTCTCTTCAGGCCATCCCATCTGGGTGTGCGGCAATAGCTGATCGTGCGAATCGAGCCATGTGAACACGGCGGCCGAACAATTGAGCATCGACCGTGCAAAGTTAACGGTCTGAAGAGCGAACTCCTGGGATTCCTTGAATTTGCTGACTTCGACTAACATCGCCAATTCTCTTTGCCGGTAGGGATGAGCGCGAGCGCCGATCGCCCGAAATCAGCGGCCCGACAGGTGCGCCAGCACCGAAACCGAAAGCCGCATGAGCGGAGAGCATGAAATTCGCACCAGACTAACATCTGATACCTAATGCGACAGGCTACCGCAACGCGCCTCCGGATCATATTAGGGAAGTCATATACCCGCCGGCGACCATATTCCGAAAGTCAATCGGTACGCCGCCACTGCCCGAACGACCGCAATCGGGATGATCGGTCAGGCGGCCCGGATCAGCGTCTCCGGTTTTCCTCGGCAGTATGTGGCGCACACGTCCCGGGCCGCGTCGGCTGCCGCTACGACGGCCGGTGATGCATTGACCGGCATGCACAACGACACGTCGATCGACGGCGGCTGCGGCTCCAGCGCGAGCTCGGCGATTCGCCCGTTCTCCAGTTCGTCATGCACGAACAGGTGCGGGACTGCCCCGACACCGTATCCATCACGCACCAATTGCACGATCGCAGCGACCGAAGAGGCACAGGTTATGCGTATCGCCTCGTCCGGGATGCCGACTCCACCGGCCAGTGTTCGGACGATGCGTTCCACCGCCAGGTGCGACGTCGTGCCCCTTCCGAATGTCAGTATCGGCCGCGCCAGGGCGAGGTGAACCGGATCCACGTCCGAACCGGAAAGCAGCTCCCGGCTGACAATCCATCGAACCGGATAGCTTGCAATCCTGCTCGACATGACCTTGTCGCTACCAACGACCTCTGCGCAGACAGCCATGTCGAGCTCGCCCTGCAAGATTTTCCTGTTCAGCGCCGGGCTCGAATCTACGGTCAGCTCGACCACCAAGCCCGGGACGCGCTCCCTCAACTGCGTCACATACAAGGAAAGCCAGCTGTGAACGATCGTGTCGATCACGCCGAAACGTATCGGTCCGCGTAACGCGAGATCGAGACCGGCTGCCTTCTTGAGCGCACGGGTCGCGTCTACCACGTTCATCGCCA
Source organism: Burkholderia sp. WTPI3 (assembly GCF_021483755.1). Lineage (NCBI taxonomy): Bacteria > Pseudomonadati > Pseudomonadota > Betaproteobacteria > Burkholderiales > Burkholderiaceae > Burkholderia > Burkholderia sp. WTPI3. The sequence goes on from NZ_JAGIXF010000022.1 coordinate 40,594, forward strand.
GCGTCAACAAGCTCTGCCCAGACAGGGTGAGACGAAAATCCGCCGCCGTTCGATCGACGAGCTCGGTCCTCAACTCGTCTTCCAACGCCTTGATACGTGTCGATATCGTCGCGGGCGAAGTATGAAGAAGACGCGCCGTAGCCCGGAAGCTGCCTTGTTGCGCGAGCGTCACGAACGTCTCCAGGAAGCGTGTATTCATTGCCTCACCATCGAGGATGCAGGTTTCCGTCCCGTCATACGCCACAGAACACCTGCCTGCGCCCGTCGATCTTCTCGAGTCAACACGGCGAAGACAGCGCATTGGTGTCGAACATCGATACGTTCGTATCTGCTTGTCAGGAAAATGTTGACAGCCGTGTGCGGAATTTCTCGTTGGCTCAAGATCATTTCCGATCCTATTATTTATTCGCATTCCTTCTTTACGACGTAGAGTGCGAAAGCCATTCGGCAAACCGCGAATCTCGAAACGACGGATATATCTGGACCCTCGCCCCATGACGCCACGGAAAGTTCTCGGCACCGCCCTTCACAACGCTGCCCCGGTAACCCGCACGAACCATCGAAACGTACCCGCCACGGACCAGCGAAACGTCTCTCCGTACACCGCCCTTCTGCGTGAACCGATGTCTTCCATCGCGGCGAATGTTCCCGATCGGCCCGATCTCCGGTCGGTATCGATCCTCGGCTACAACTAAGTCTCGCGCCACGGATCTGCATCCGTGACAGGGATTCGAGGCACGCCGTGCGAGCCTCGGGTAGCATGTCGCGCAAGTTCTCCCGGCTTGAACGCCTACAGCAGCAGCCGCTTCTCCGTTCTCGGTACGGCGCGCACATCATCGAGCGTCAGGTTTCGGCGGCTAAAACGCGTCGGTTCGACGGATACCACCGTTCCCGTGCGAGCAGACGCCTCGATCGCCAACAAGGCCCTCAGGTCAGCCAAGCCCTCTTCGACACTCGACGCAGGCTTGCTGCGTTTCTGAATGCATTCGGAGAACTGCTGAATCAAACCGCCGAAGTGATCGCAGTGTCGGAAATGCATCGTCTCCGAAGCATCCTTCGTGTTCAGTACCATTCGGGTCGGCGTTTCGAACCTGAAACCGGGCTCCATGGTCAGGTCCCCTTCGGTTCCCAGCACCCTGTACATATCGATCGACGCCGTGCCAAAACTGCAATAGAACTGTGCGATTCGATCGCGAGGGAAGCGCAACGTGACCGCAATGGCGTCGTCGATGTCCGAGAAGCGGGGATCTCCGGGCTGGCGTGTCGTGATCGCCGACGCATCGACGGGTTCGTCAGAAAAGACGTGCCGCGCCGCGTTGACGCAGTAAATCCCGATGTCTTGAAGCGGGCCGCCCCAGTTCTTGCTGTCCAGCCGGTGGTTACCCGCCGCGGACTGAAATCCGAACACCCCGCTGAAGTACTTCGGATCGCCGATGCGGCCTTCCCGGATCGCTTCCAGTGCCGCGATCGTCCCTGCCTCGTGATGCAAGCGGTAACATGTGCTCAACAATACGCCGGCCTCGGCTGCTGCCTCAATCATCGCCTCCGCATCCGCGACGTTGGTCGCCATCGGCTTCTCGACCAATACGTGCTTGCCGGCTCGTGCCGCGCGAATCGCATAATCGGCGTGGAGCGGGTTGGGTACGGCAATATAGACCGCGTCGACAACATCGCTGTTCAACATCCGGTCATAGTCGTCGTACCCGACGATCGTGTCGACGCCATGGAATCTCGCGAGCTTCCGCGCCCCGTCAGGATTTCCGGAAACCAACGCGCCGATCGCCGAATTTCCTGTCTGGGCAACAGCCGGCATGAACGCCTCTTGCGATATCCATCCAGCGCCTACAACAGCGTATCTGATCATGTTTGCCTCTATGCCTGGCTCAGGAACCGTAGACGACCGGCACGACGCTCCGCTCGCGCAGAGACCGACGCGCCGCATCCAGCACGACGGCTGCGTCATATGCGTCGTCGAGCGTCGACAACGGCGTCGTACCTTTCGCGACGCACTCATTCACGAAGAAGCTTTCGACCTGAAGAAAGCTGTCCCAGTAGGTCGCGTCATCCCAGAACGGAAGTCTCGCGTCGCCAAACTTCGTGACATCCCACGGGATCACGCCGCTTCCGTCGGAGCCGATGATCTTGAAATAGACGGACCAGGGATCCCGGCTGCGATCATCGGCCGAAAAACTTCCCCACAGATTCGCAATCGTTCCGTTCGGGTATTCCGCGGTGATCATCAGTTGATCGTCGGCGTTCGGATCGTCGAAGTGCACATTGGAACCGGTCGCGAACACCGACGACGGGCGACCGACGAAATACAGCATGCAGTACGCGTGATGCACCATCAGCTCGCGCATCGTCAGATCCGGCGCGCCGATCGAAGCGTCATGTCGCTTGTTGTAGATCGCCCAGAAATTGACGATCCGTCCCAGTTTCCCGGACGCAACATGCGCATGCAGTCGCCGCATGCTCTCTGCATAGACATAATTGTGGGAAGGCATGCAGATCCTCGATTGCGAACGTGCAATCTCCGCAAGCTCACGAATCTGCGTCGCCTGCTCGCACAACGGCTTCTCGAGCAATACGTGTTTGCGTGCCAGTAGCGCACGCCTGGCCATGTCGAAGTGCGAGGCGGTATTCGTGCACACGACAACCGCATCGACCGCTTCGTCGCCCAGCAGTTCGTCAACGGTTTCGTATGCGCGCCCACCGAACCTGTCGACAAATTCCTGCGCCTTTCTGTAAGTCCGGCTCCAACCGCCGCAAAACAGCTTCGGATCCATTTCGGCGAGAGCCGTCACGTGCAGCTCTGCTACGTTGCCGAGGCCGACGATACCGATCTTCATGTGAGCACCCGATATGTGTGAAATGGAGACCGACCGGTTTCTCATGCCGGTCGCGTCGATCAACCGGCGATGTCCACCGGCTGCCCGCTCTGCCACGAAAGCGTGGCTGCGTCGGCGATCAACTGGGCTTTCAAGCCATCGCTGGCGTCCGGTCGCGGCATTTTTCCTGCCGACACCGTGTCGACGAAGTAGCGCATTTCGGCGAGGTAAGCAGCGCCGAAGCGCTCGAGAAAGAATGGTTGCGCGACCGGCATGACGAACCCGACTTCCGTGGCACGCTCCACCTGAGACTCATGAACGTTTTTGACACGCAGCATGCCGCGCGATCCGTGGATCTCGATTCGCTGGTCATAGCCGTAGGTCGAGCGGCGCGAATTCGAGATCTGGCAGATCCGCCCCGACTTCGTCGTCAGGATCACTGCCGCCGTATCCACGTCGCCCACCTCCGCAATGGATGGCTCGACCAGCACCGATCCGGTGGCGAACACCCGCACCGGGTCTTCGCGCAGCAGGAATCGCGCGAGGTCGAAATCGTGAATCATCATGTCGCGAAAGAGGCCACCGGACGTTTTCAGATACGACAGCGGCGGCGGTGCCGGATCACGAGATGTGATCGTGACAGTCTCGACATCGCCGATCTCACCCTCGCGTACGCGGCGCGCCAACTCGCCGAAGTGCGGGTCGAACCGCTGGTTGAACGCCGTCATGAAGGGCACCCCCACATTCTCGACGGCCTCCATGCATGCCTTTACCCGGGCCGACGACAGGTCGATCGGCTTCTCGCAAAAAATGGCCTTTCGCGCAACCACCGCCGCGTGAACGAGATCGAAATGCGTCGATGACGGTGTCGCAATCACAACCGCATCGATGTCCTTCCCCTCGAGAATTTCCGATGCATTGCGTGCGTCAACCTCAAATCGTTCAGCGCAGGCTGCTGCGGCGCTCTCGTTGACGTCTGCAACCGCGACCAGCTTTGCCGACGGAATCTGCTTGATACCGAGTGCATGAACTTGACCAATGCGCCCACATCCGAGAATACCGATTCTGATCATTTCTTCTCCTTAGTCGCGCAAACATCCGCATTTCCGTGGATCGGCACGACTACGCGTACATCGTCGGACGGTCGCGCTCGGCCGAGAACGTTACTGACGCTCCGTGCCCCATTGCAGCGACGATCTGCTCTGCGACGGACGTCGTGACATAGCCGTCCCAGGCACTTGCACCCCCGCTTGGCGTGCCGGCGCCGATCGATCGGATCCACTCGTTGAGCTGCTTCACATAAGCGGACCTGAATCGGTCGATCCAATTGCCGGCATAGGCCGTCATGCCGTAGCCGCCGGCATTCCTGCCAACACATCCGGGCGGAGCAGTCTCGATTGTTCCGGTTCGCCCGACGACTTGTACGTGTACGTGATAGCCATACTGGCAATTCATGAACACCTCCGACGACACGATCACGTCGCCGGCCATTTCCATCACGACAACCAGCGGATCACCGTTTTCAGCACTGTAGACACTTGCGGCAACAGGCTCGGAATCGAGCAGCCAGCGGCTTGCATCGATTTCGTGAACGAACGCATTGGTGATGGACATCGCGCCGTTGAACCAGGTCGGCGCGACGGGATTGCGGTGGACGTTGTGTACGACAACCGGCGCCCCAATCTCGCCGTCTCCAATCGCGCGCTTCATCTCGATGTACGGTTGGTCGAAACGACGCATGTAACCAACCTGGACCAGCCTGCGGCCCTTCGCGATTTCCGCGTCAACGACCGTGAGGGCCTCGGCCGCCGTACCGGCCAGCGGCTTCTCGCACAGAACCGCCTTGTCTGCCTCGATGCACTGGAGTACGAGATCGCCGTGCAGCGGGTCCGGTGCGGCAACGAGAACGGCGTCGACATGCTCGGACCGAATCAGCGCCCGCGGGTCCGTATAGACTCTCGCGTCACCCGCCACGGTCCGTGCGCGCCCTTCGTCTGCATCGCAGACTGCGACCAGCTCCGCTCCCGACGTCTCTTCACGCAGAATCCGAGCGTGCTCCGATCCCATTACGCCGACGCCGATCACCCCAATTGCCAAGGTCATCTCCAGCCTCCGATCTATTGACACGCTATCGTTCGAATACGGTCGGCGTGGCGACCGCATTCGGATCTATCGCATTTCGCCGACCGCGACGGTGATACCTGAACAGACGAGGAGGTGCTCGTCGGATCTGTTGCCGACGAGCCGCCAGACTGATTTTCCGCTCGCCGAGGAAGCTCACCGTCTCCGCGCGACTCCAGGCGGCCGCCGTGTTACCCGCGAGCCGGCTGCTGGATGTGTTCCCACACACCGCTCTTCCCCGACACGAGGATCGCGTCAGCGATGCGCTCGATCTGGACTCCGTCCTCGAAGTTCGGCGCGGCGGGCTTGTTCCCAGCGATTGCCTGCAGGAAGTTGTACCACTCGATCGACTTGATATCGATGTAGCCCTGCCCCATCCCGGCAACCGGCCACAGCTTGTCGCCAAACGGTTGATGCGGGCCCGAGTAGATCGTGCGGAAGCCGAACGCGTCCGAAGGATCGTCCGCAAATGCCACGCGCAGTTCGTTCAGACGCTGATAATCGAACGCAATCGAACCGCGCGTACCGTGGATTTCGAAGCCGAGCTGGTTATGGTGGCCCCACGCATTGCGCGTCACTTCAATCGTCCCGCACACGCCGTTGGTGAACTTGATCATCGTCATGGCCATGTCGTCGACGTCGACCTTGCCCTTTTCCGACGACGCCTGACCCGCCGGGCCGAAGAAGCGACCGGCCGGCAGCGGCCGCTCGGCGATAAAGGTCTTGACAATCGAGTTCACCGATTCGAACTCGCCGACGAGCAGGCGCGCCGCGTCGATGACGTGCGTGCCGATATCGCCGAGCGTGCCCGAGCCGGCCTTCTCTTTGTTGAAGCGCCACGACAGCGGCGTGCTCGGATCCGCGCCCCAGTCCTGCAGGTAGTAGCCACGGAACGTCAGGATCTCGCCGATACGCCCTTCGTCGATCAGGCGCTTGGCCATCTGTAGCGCCGGCGTGTGGCGATAGTTGTACGAGATCATCGTTACCACGCCCGTTTCCTTCGCGGCGGCATGCATGGCTTCCGCGTCGGCTACCGTCATGGCCATCGGCTTCTCGCACATCACGTGCTTGCCCGCCTTCGCGGCAGCGATCGCGATCGCCGCGTGCGTGTCGTTCGGCGTACAGATGTCGACGATGTCGATATCCGGGCGCGACACAACTTCGCGCCAGTCCGTCGCGTGCTCGGCGAACCCATATTGCGCAGCCGCATTGCGCGCGAGTTCGTCGTCGATATCGACCACGACCTTGCGCTCGATTTCCACCGGCGCGCCGAACAGGATCGGCACCACGGCAGTAGCGATGGAGTGGGCCTTGCCCATGAAGCCAGTGCCCACCAGAGCGACATTCAGTTTTTTCACGGTTTTCCTCCAATAAGGCTGTCGTACTCGTGACGCACTCAGCCGATTCCTTGACTCTTCCAACTTCAATTTGATCTTTCGTCATCCATTCAGTATTCCGAATCACATGACGCACATCCTCTACATCTCGACAGCTCAAGCTCGATTCAATGTCTCTTTCGCCCCTTACTCGATAATCGCGATCTTTTCGCCCGACGTAACCGGACTTCCAGCTTCCCCATGGATCCGGATTCTCCCGCTTTTCGGCGCGACGACACGCATCTCCATCTTCATCGCTTCCATGATGGCGACGGCATCACCTTCCACCACCATCGCCCCTTCTTCCACCAGCCACTTCTGCAGCGTTCCAGGAACCGGTGCCGTCACGATGTCGGCGCCCGCTTCCGCCTTCACCGAATCGTCGAATACGCGTGGAGCGCCGACGTTCGCAAACAGCGATGCGGGCAGGCCAATCGTGTGACGCTTTCCGTCGATCTCGATGAAGCTCTTCAGCAAGCCCCCCTCAGCCGGCGCGACGCGCCCGGAAGGCTCAACTCCGCTAAACTCCGTTTCGATCCAGTTGGTATGAACCTTGAATCCATCTTCGCCGGTGAAGCTCTTTTCCTCGAGCACCGCCCGATGGAAAGGCAATACCGAAGCCACACCCTCGATGCTGAATTCGGCGAGCGCGCGACGCGCACGGACCAGCGCTTGTTGCCGCGTATCACCCGTGATGACGAGCTTGGCCATCAGCGAGTCGTACAGTCCCGGAATCTGCGAACCGGATTCGATACCGGCGTCGAGCCGCACACCGGGACCTGCGGGCGGACGAAAGCGTGTGATCGCACCCGGTGTCGGCAAGAAGCCGCGGCCCGGATCCTCCGCGTTGATACGGAACTCGATCGCATGACCGCGCGGCTCAGGCGTAGCCGTGATCGAGACCGGACGGCCGTCCGCGATGCGCAGTTGCTCGATCACGATGTCGACTCCGGTGGTTTCCTCCGTCACCGGATGCTCGACTTGCAACCGCGTATTCACCTCGAGAAACGAGATGACCCCATCCTGAGAAAGCAGAAACTCGACCGTGCCCGCCCCCGTATAGCCGGCCTCGGCACATATACTCCGCGCAGCATCGTGAATGCGCGCCCGCTGCTCGTCGCTGATGAAAGGCGCGGGGGCCTCCTCCACGAGCTTCTGGTTGCGGCGTTGAAGCGAACAGTCGCGCGTGCCGAGAACGACGGTATTGCCGTGATGGTCGGCAATGATCTGCGCCTCGATATGGCGCGGACGGTCGAGAAATTGCTCTGCGTAGCAGTCGCCCCGACCGAACGCTTCCGTCGCCTCACGGACGGCTGAATCGAACATTTCCGCAACGTCTTCGATGCGTCGGACGATCTTCATGCCGCGGCCGCCGCCCCCGAATGAAGCCTTGATCGCCAGCGGCAAGCCGACTTCCCGCGCGAAGGCTACCGCGTCCGACGCACTGCTTAACGGCCCATCGGATCCCTTGACCAGCGGCGCGCCGACCTTCGATGCGATACGTCGAGCCTGCACCTTGTCGCCGAGTGCGGTGATGACCTCCGGTGACGGGCCGACCCAGATCAATCCGGCATCGATGACCGCCTGCGCGAATTCTGCGCGCTCGGACAAAAAACCGTAGCCCGGGTGGACCGCATCGGCACCGGAGCGGCGTGCAATCGCCAGAATCTTCGAAATATCGAGATAGGTATCCGCAGGGCGCCCCGCACCCAACCCGTACGCTTCGTCGGCCAGCTCGGCATGCAGCGAACCGGCATCCGCGTCCGAGTAGATTGCGACCGACGTCACGTTGTAGTCGCGCGCGGCGCGAATGACGCGAATGGCGATTTCGCCACGATTGGCGATGAGCAGCTTCTTCATCGAACGAGTTCCTTCACTTGCGGATCGAATGCGGATATCTGGTTGAAACGAATGCAGGCGCCGATTGGAATCTGCCCGAGCGCGTCGAGATGATGGGCCGCGACCACGGCAATCACCGGATACCCGCCGGTGACGGGGTGATCCGTCAGAAACAGCACCGGCTGGCCGCTGTGGGGCACCTGGATCGATCCGAACAGCGTGCCTTCCGACGGCAGCTCCGCGTCGTCGCGCCGCTCCAGCGCCAGGTCGCCCGACAGTCGCATGCCGACACGGCTCGATTCGGACGTGACGCGCCATTCCTGGGACAGAAACCGGGCGACGCTGTCGTCGGTAAACCAGTCGATGCGTGGCCCCGGGACGACGTCGACATCGATTACATCGCCTTCGCGCGCAAGCGGCCGCGCGGCCGGCAGATCCGGCTCGACGAACGTAGCAACCTCGTTGGCCGGGACCAGAACATCGCCACGAACGATCGGCGCCGGGCCGATCCTCGAAAGCGTATCGGTCGACGCAGACCCCAACGTGCGCTCGATGACAAACCCGCCACGCAGTGCGACGTAGCTCCGCATGCCACGGCCTGGGATGTCGAGCGTGACTTCCTCGCCCGCATCGACGGCAAAAGGACGCGAATGGGGGACAACCGTCACGCGGCCATTCGGGTCACGAATCGAAATCGGACACGGCGCCCCCGTTACCGCCAGGGTCACCGGGCGATCGGGCACCAGCGAAAGACCACCGAACGTCACTTCGAGCGCGGCGCTGCCGTCGGGATTGCCGACACAGGCGTTCGCGATTCGCAGCGCGACACGGTCGACGGCACCACATAGCGAGACACCCTGGTCAGCCTGCCGCGGCCGCCCGAGATCCTGGTACAGCACCGGGCGATCCGCACGCGTCACCAAAATGCCAGTGCCCGAAACCTGGCACACCGGCGTCGACTCCCGTCGCCCCGATACCGGAACGGCCGCACCTTTCCTCGCATCGCGGAAGCGGACCCGATCGCCGGGCGCGAGCAATGCCGCCCGCGGACGCGTCACGTCCCACATCGGCACCTGCGTCGTGCCGAGAAGCTGCCATCCTCCGGGGCTATCCGACGGATAGATCCCGCTGAATTTCCCCGCGATCGCGACCGAGCCTGCCGGGATACGCACGCGCGGCGTCTTGCGTCGCGGGACATCGAATCCCGGATCGTCGGTGGTCATATACGCAAACCCTGGGGCAAATCCGGTAAACGCGACCGAGTGCACTGCATCCAGATGCCGCTGGACGAGTTCGGCCACGGACCAGCCCAGCAGTTCGGCGACCTCGCCCAGATCCTCGCCGTTGTATGAAACCGGGATATCGAACGTGTTCCCGCTGCGCTCCCGACGCTGGGACACGTCCAGCTGCCCGAGCCGCTCGATCAGTGCCGCGCGATCGATGACAATCGGGTCGAAGCGAACCAGCACCGTACGCGCGCCCGGAACGACTTCGTCGACTCCGTCCACTTCGCACGCGAGCAGCCGGTCGAGAAGTGCCAGCGTCGTTTCGAGACTCTCAAGTTCGACCAGAACGCCGGCGGAGCCGGCTGACAGGATCCGCATCTGCTCAGGCACGGTTATCTCCCCTGCACGCACCGGCAAATGGTCGAAGCGTGACGCCACACGCGGTGAGTTGCTTTCGCAGCACGCGAGCGGTCTCGACGGCCGATGGGTTGTCTCCGTGGATGCAGATCGACTGCGCGTCGATCCTGATATCCGTGCCGTCGATTGCCGTCACGACACCCTTTTTCACGAACCGCAGCATGCGACGCGCAACGACGTCCGGATCATGAATGACAGCCCCTTCTATGCGGCGATTCAAGAGACTTCCATCTACGTTGTACGCCCGGTCGGCAAATGCCTCGCTGACGACGGCAAGGCCGGCTTCGCGCGCCTGATCCGTGATGGGTGCGCCGGCCAGCGTCATCAGCACGAGCGTCGGATCAATCGCCAGAATCGCGTCGATGACGGCCGCCGCCTGGTAGGTATCGCGCGCAATCGTGTTGTACAGCGCGCCGTGAGGCTTCACGTAGCGAATCGACGTGCCTGCAGCTTTTGCAAGCCCCTGCAGCGCACCAATCTGGTAGATCACGTCGCCCGTCAGTTCTGCACGGGACGGCTGCATGTTGCGACGCCCGAAGCCCACCAGGTCGCGATAGCCGACGTGCGCGCCAACGGCGACGCCGCGCCGTGCCGCTTCATGCAGCACGGTATAGATCCCCGCCGGATCGCCGGCATGAAAACCGCAGGCAACATTCGCGCTAGTCACGATGTCGAGCATCGCCGCATCGTCGCCCATGCGCCAGGCGCCGAAGCTCTCACCGAGATCGCAGTTCAAATCAATGCTTACCATGACGCTGCCTACAGGATTCCTTCAGTGCACGAACACACGACGCTGCCCCGGCGTTCGTGCGAGATTCACGCGATTTTCCGAAACTTGCTGAGCGAGACGGATTCGATCCATTGCCCCGCCCGTGCGCCGAACGCCTTCGCGAACTCGGTATTCGAATGCGCCTCAAGGGCCGCTTCGTCCTCCCAGATTTCGTAGAAGACGAACTGTCCCGGCGTCTCGGTCGATTCATGAAGATCGTATTGAATGAACCCCGGCTCCGTCTTTGCATATGGCACCAGCTCCTTCAACGCTTCGCGCAGCACGTCTTCGCTACCGGAGCGAGCCACGACGGTTGCGACCACGACCAGACCTTCCTTTTTCATCTCACTTTCCTCATTACGGTTGTTGATCGGCTGGCAGTCGATCCCGGTCCCCATTCAGCCGAGATCGATTTCCACTTTCGACTTGATCGAATTGGCGATGAAACACCCTTTGTGGGCACGGTGATGCAGTCGCTCGAGTTGCGCCTGGCTCGGCTGCTTTTCGGACGCGAAGGTCACGCGAGGTCTGAGCACGATCTCAGATACCCAGTGAAACCCTTCGGCGCTTTTCTCGACTTTCCCGACTGCGTTGTCGGAGTATGATTCGACCGCATACCCGCTTCCTTCGCAGAGCGCGAGGAAGTACAGCATGTGGCAACTCGCAAGCGCGTTGACGAGCAACTGCTCCGGGTCGGCCAGGTTTTCATTCCCGAGATAATCGGGTGCCGCGGATACAGGGATCGTCACCGTCGGGCTGATGATCGCCCGGTGGTCCCGGCTATAGGTCCCTTCTCGCTCGTGGTGCTTATCGACAGTCCATTCCAGTCGGACGCCATGCTCGGACATTGGTGTCTCCCGGCGAGCTTCCTCGCCAATCAGTCAATTTCCATTGCAGACGGGCTGCGACGGCCTCGTCGCTTCACTGCGCCGCAATATATTTATTCGCACGCTTTATCGAGTCGACGACACCGGATTTCGCAATCGAAACCCATTCGCTCCAGCACGTCTGCACGTCGTCGGTACGAATGCGCAACGCACGGGAGCCGTCGCGAAATGTCAGCCACTCGATTTCGCAAGGAACCTCGGAACCGGAGTCCTTTACGGCCAGACGCTCGATCCTGTGAGAAAAATCGAGCAGCCCCTCGCGCAACACGTCGAGGTATTGCATGTCACAGTCGTCCGACGCCTGCGATGTTCCGCGATTGAGCAGCTTCGCGGCGATTTCTGCATCGAACATTGCAACGACTCCTGGCTTACACAGCCGCCGTGTTCGCCGGCAAATCCGTGACGAGCATGTACCCCGGTTCATGCGTGATCGCAAAGTCCGGCTTCGCCGCCTGAAGTGCCATCTGGGGCGTCACCCCACAGGCCCAGAAACCGAGGATGTCACCGGCCTCGATCACCGGCGGATCGCCAAACTCCGGCTGTGTGACGTCGCGAATCCCGATCGTCGCCGGGTCGCCGATATGAACCGGTGCGCCGTGCGCGAGCGGAAACCGCTCCGACAGCACGATCGCCTGGATCGCATCGGCGGGCTTGAACGCACGCATCGACACGACCATCGGGCCATGAAACGGCCCCGCGGCCGCCGTCTGGATGTTCGTCACGTACATCGGTACGTTCCGGTTCGCACTGATGTGGCGAATGTCGATCCCCGCCTGCAGAATCGCGCTCTCGAACGAAAACGAGCAACCGAGCGCGAACGTCACGAGATCGTCACGCCACAGATCGACCAGATCGTCGACCGTATCGGTGTGAACCCCGTCCCGGTACACCCGGTAGCGGGGCACGTCGGTCCGAATATCGATCGCGCCGAGTCCGTCCAGCCCCGGGTTGCCGGGCTGCCCGACTCCCACCAGCGGACAGCTCTTGGGGTTGATTCGGCAAAACTCGCGAAAATCATCTGCGTACGTCTTCGGCAGAATTGCCAGATTTGCCTGCATGAAGCCGTCGGCGTATCCCGTCGTCGGCGCACGCAGCTTGCCGTCGCGAATCAGCAGCCGAACCTGGTCGGCCGACATCGTCCGCGTACCTGCAGTCGATTCCATTGAAAGTACCCTTTGCAGGAAGATGTTCAGTTCTCGCCGAGCGCAGCAACCATCGCACGCGCAATCGCCACGTCCGCTTCCTCCGGACCACCCGACACGCCGACCCCACCGATGACCTCGTCGCCGTGCTTCACCGGCAGGCCGCCGCCGAACACGACTAGCGGGCGGGACGCCGCGCGCTCGAGCCCGTAGAGCTCGGCTCCGGGCTGGACGAGTTTCATCCAGTAATCGGTAGGGAACCGCAGTGCTGCGGCGGTATACGCCTTGTTGTGCGCAATTTCGATCGTGCCGAACGCCGCGCCGTTCACGCGTGTGAACGCAACAAGGTGGCCGCCCGCATCCACGATCGACAACGACGAGCGTTGCGCCAGTTCGTTCGCCTTCGCGACGCCCGCTTCGATCGCCCGCCGCGCGGCTTCATATGTGATCTGCTTGCTCATTGGTTTCTTCCCGATTCTGTCCGGCAGTCAGTTGTACGCGCCGCCATCGACATTGATTGCCTGCGCGGTGACGTAAGACGACTCGTCCGATGCGAGGTAGACAAACAGCGGCGCGACCTCGTCCGGCGTCGCCTGTCGGCCCAGGGGGATAGCCGTCCGAACCACCGACTCCTGCTTGTCGCGGCCACCCATGAAATCGATCACCGGTTGATTGAACGGCGTATCGATCCAGCCGGGACACACGGCATTGACACGCACGCCGTCCGGCGCGAGCTCGATTGCAAGCGTGGTCGTCAGACCGATGATGGCCGCCTTGGACGCCGAGTAGCATGCGAGGCCGGTGCCGCCGCGCTTGCCCGCGAGCGACGACATCATCACGATCGAAGACTTCTTCGCGGCTCTCAGGTGACGGAGCGACTCGCGCGCGAAAATGAAGTTGGCGCGCACGTTGATCCCGAAGACCTTGTCCCAGCTCTCGGTGCTGAACTGCTCGATCCGCCCAGAGAGCTGGACGCCGGCATTCAGACACAACGTGTCGATGCCGCGCATCCATTCCGACGACTTCTCGATGACGGCCTTGATCTCGTCTTCGCTCGAGATGTCGGTTCGAAAAAAACGCACCTTGTCGCCGAACCGGGATTCGAGCGCGCGGCCCTTGACCTCATCTATATCGACGACCGACACGGTCGCACCTTCGGCAACGAACGACTCCAGAATGGCGAGACCGATATTGGCAACGCCGCCGGTCAGAAGTACCCGCTTGCCTGTCAAACGTCCTGACATGACTGTCTCCTCAAGATCATTGTGCCGATAACCGCTCCACACCGCCGAATCGGCGTCCCGCCGCCCGGCACGAGCGGTTATCGGGCGCGACGGATGTTCTCCAGCAGCGCATCGTTCACGACCGACGCTGCCTCCATTTGCGGCATGTGGCCGACGTCCGGAATCACGCGCAACTGCACCGTGGACGGCAGGCCGTCGGCCAGCGGGACCGGAATGATGGCGTCGCGCTCGCCCCAGAGCAGCATCACGGGGCAGGTGAGTCCGGCCAGCGTCGCACCGATCGTCTGAACCTGGCCGTTTTCGTCGGCGATGGTGTCGGCGATGGCGGACAGCGCCTCCTGGACGCCTTCCAGCCGCTTGAACTGAAGCGTGCCCTCGACCATTTCGCTCGTGATCTTCGACGGATCGGCAAACAGCTTCTCCAGCGCGGCCTGAAGCGGACGGCGGCGCTCCGCGGCGACGAATTCGGTCACGAACGAGCGGTTGATCTCCTTGCCCAGGCCGATCGGCGCGATGAGCGTCACCGATGCGACACGCGACGGGTTGGCGGCCGCGAAGGCCGCGGCGATCGCGCCGCCGAACGAGTGACCGACCAGGTGCAGTTTCCCGGACGTGATCGCGCTCGCCGCTTCCTCGACCGCCACAGTGATCTTTTTGATCACGCCACCACCGGTAATCGGCGTCGACGCGCCGTGCCCGGGAAGATCCATCGCGATCGTCTGGAAGTGCTCGGCGAGCGTGCCCTGATTGAACAACCACGTCGACAGGTCGCCGCCGAAGCCGTGAATGAACAACACGGTTTCGTTGCTTTCGGGGCCGAGCTCCAGCACGTTCACGCTGCCGCCGGACACGGCGACCGCCTTCGGTGCGACCACACCGCCCGCCTCGCCGTCGTCCGCATTCAGGCGATGCGCGTAGCTTGCGACGAGCGCGTCGATTTCTTCCTCGGTCGCCGCCTCATCGGCGATGACGCCAATCAGCGCGCCGACCGGCGCGATTTCACCCTCGTTGATGACGATACGCCGCAGGATCCCGGACACGGTCGCCTCCACCACGTTGTTGACCTTCGTGGATTCGACCTCGAGGAGTTCCTGGCCGCGTTCGACCTTGTCCCCCTCCTTCGCGTGCCACTCGAGCACGGTGCCTTCGGTCATCGTCATCCCCCACTTGGGGATGGTGACGGCTTCAATGAACGACATGATTGATTACCCCTTCAGAATCGACTTGACGGCATTCACAACGGCTTCAGGCGACGGCACGTACGCGTCTTCCAGGTTCGGTGCATACGGCACCGGCGTGTGCGGCGCCGTCACGAGCCGGATCGGCCCCTTCAGCGAGTCGAAGCACTTGTCGGCCAGCAGCGCGGAGATGTCCGTCGCGACGCTGCAGCGCGGATTCGCCTCGTCGACGATCACGACCCGTCCGATGTCCTCGGTATATTCGAGCAGCGTGTCCTCGTCGAGCGGCGACGTCGTGCGCGGATCGATGATGCATGCCGACACGCCATCTGCCGCGAGGAGGCGAGCGGCCGCCTCCGCCACGCCGACCATGCGGCCGAGCGCAACGATCAGCACGTCTTTCCCGTCCCGCACCACCCGCGCCTCGCCGAACGGGATCGTGTATGCACCGTCGGGCACTTCGCCCACGGTGTCGTACAGCATCTTGTTTTCGAGGAAGATCACCGGATCATCGTCGCGGATCGCCTGGAGCAGCAGGCCTTTCGCGTCGTACGGATTCGACGGGATCACGACCTTGAGGCCGGGAATGTGCGTGAAGATCGGATAGAACGCCTGCGTGTGCTGCGCGGCCGAGCGCGTGCCGGCACCGTACGTCGCGCGAATCACGAGCGGCGTCTTGGCGCGACCGCCGAACATGTACCGGAACTTCGCGATCTGATTCATGATCTGGTCGAGACACACGCCGGCGAAGTCGACGAACATCAGTTCGGCGATCGGACGCAAACCCGTCAGGGCCGCGCCGGCGGCTGCGCCGACGAATGCGGCCTCGCTGATCGGCGTATCGCGAATGCGCTCGGGGCCGTAGGCGTCGAGCAGCCCGCGCGTCACGCCGAAAGCACCGCCCCACGCATCCTTGACGCCATTGGCGCCCGCGCCGCCGGTCAAATCCTCACCCATCATGATCACGCGCGGATCACGCGCCATCTCCGAGTGCAGCGCGTCATTCAGCGCTTGACGGAACGATTTCTTTGCCATTGCTGTGGGTCCTTACAGATACTTCACGTAAACGTCGGCGGTCAGTGCCGAAAGCGGCGGGAACGGAGCTGCGCGCGCAGCACTCACGGCGGCGTCGATCTCGGTCTCGATCTGCGCGTCGATCGCGTCCAGCTCGCCGCTGGCCACTCGCGACCCTTCCTGCACCTGCCTGCGGAAATTGGCGACGCAATCGCGCTCCTGGCGCATGGCCTTCTTTTCTTCCGGAGTGCGATAGTTGTCGGGGTCTCCGCTGTAGTGACCGTAGTAGCGCGGCACGTGAATCTGCAGAAGGCTCGGGCCGCCGCCATTGCGGGCACGATCGATCGCCTGGCCGGCGGCCTCGTAGACCGCGAACAAGTCCGTACCGTCGACTTCGGCAGCGGGAATGTCGTAGCTCTGCGCGCGCCGCGTGAAGCTGCCTGCCGAGACGAACGAATTAGCCGTCGCTTCGCCGAAGCCGTTATCCTCGATCACGAAGACGATCGGAAGCATCCAGATCTTCGCGAGGTTGAAGCTCTCCGACATCACGCCTTCGTTCATCGCACCGTCACCTGCGAACGCAACCGCCACGCCACCGGTGCCGAGCAACTTCGCCGTGAGCGCGGCGCCGCACGTGATCGGCGCACCGCCGGCCACGATGCCGTTCGCGCCCAGCATCCCCTTGCGCAGATCCGCGATATGCTGCGAGCCGCCTTTGCCGCCGCACGTTCCCGTCGCACGCCCGAACAGCTCGGCCATCATTGCGCCGATATCGCATCCCTTGGCAATGCTGTGACCATGCCCGCGATGGGTCGACGAAATGTAGTCCTTGTCCGTCAGGTGCAGGCACACGCCGACGGCGCTCGCCTCCTGCCCGGCACAAAGATGGGTGTTGCCCGGAATGTCGCCGGTCGCCATCTCGTCCATCACGCGCTCCTCGAAGCGGCGAATCGTTCGCATGGCGCGATAAGCGTCCACGAGCCGCTCACTGGGAAACTTCAAGGCGGACATTCGAATCTCCTTAATTTAAATGGTGTGCGTGGCTGTGCGCTTCGACGCGACACACTCAACCGTGTTGCAAATCCGGCTCGCCCCACGAATATCGCGACAGCAGTGCCTACATGCCATTTCAATGGTCACCGTTCAATTTCGTCCGGTCCAATTGTGATTGGCGATTTCGCGCGATCACCGATTCTTATCAGTGCGTGAGCGCCAGTCCGCATCCCAATCATGAATTCACGTCGACACCAGAATGGTGCGATCGCGATCGATCATCGACTGCTCGGTTCAACCGCCACGAACGCACCGTTCGTTTCAGCGTTGTTGAAATTCTAGTGATGCGCCTGATGAGGTTCGTCCACCTAAAGGTGGAGAAAGAAATCGCAGCGCGTCCGCTTTCCCCGGAATCAGGTGTTCGGTGTTGAGCACCTCAACCTTCGTCGCTATGATCGATCAAACCTTCCCCGCATCGGGGATATGCGTCGCCTCGTCCGATCGCCGACCGACATTCGGATACGCGCGATCGAATCGCTTTCCCCCACGCGGGTGGAGTTCGCCACATGATCGATCTTCGAAACCTGGAGACTTTTTACGCCGTCGCCCAGCTGGGGGGATTTCACCGTGCCGCGGAAAGGTTGCACACGACACAGCCCGCTGTATCCGCGCGCATCGCGCAACTCGAACAGCAACTGAAGGGACGTCTGTTCGAGCGGGACAAGCGGGGTTGCTTCCTGACCATCAAGGGCAGGCAACTGCTCGTCTACGCGGAACAAATGATTTCGCTGAGCGCCGAAATGGTCGAGGCCGTCGCTGGCCGGGCGGCCCTGAGCGGGACGGTTCAGCTCGGCGCGTCGGACACGATCGTGCACACATGGCTGTCCGCGCTGCTCAAGCGGCTCAGCATCGAATACCCGGAGATCACGCTCGAGGTCAATGTCGACGCAACGCCGAACCTGACCGCGGGGCTCGCCGACGGCACAATCGACGTCGCGCTCCTGATGGGCCCCGTGAACGCGAGCAACGCGGAGAATCTGCCGTTGTGCAGCTATCCGATCAGCTGGATCGTCTCGTCGGATTTTGAATGCGACACGGCCAACCTCACGCTGAACGGTCTTGCGCGGCATCCGATCATCACGTTCTCCAGATCGACACGTCCGTACATGCAGCTAAAGGAGATGTTCGATCGGTCGCATCTGCATCACGTGAGAATCTTCGGCAACTCGTCGCTGTCGTCGATCGTCCGGATGACGCTCGACGGCATCGGGATCGCGGCGATTCCACACCACGTCGTGGCTGAACACCTGGCGAGCGGCCGGCTGCGCCGAATCGACACCGGCCACGAGATGCCGGTGATGCCGTTCACCGCCAGTTTCGTTCGCCGCGTCGACATGCCGCTGAGTGCGATCGTTGCCGGGCTCGCGCAAAACGTCGCCGCACATTACGAAGGGCGCTAAGCGCCACGCCGCGCTTGCTTGGCGCAATCGAAAAAAAAGCCAGGACTCGGCGAGTCCTGGCTTGTCGTCATCGTCAACCGTTCTGGCTGCGCCCCAGGCATTCGAAGACTTCGGGGCGCCGGTGCTTGAAGTATTGGGCAAGTGCCATGCCCGCGACCTGCACGCCGATCAGGCAATAGAACATCCACACGTACTGCCCGGGGTCACCGCCCGCAAGCACGTCGAAGTGTGCGGCCACGAGATAAACCAGCGCGATGAAGAATACTGACGAAATCGCCGGTGCCAGAAACGACTTGGCGAAACTCACGCCCTGTTGCCTGCCTCGACGAACGTACCAGACCAGCGACGAGACGTTGACAATGGTCATCAGAATGATGATGCCCGACGTTCCGACGCCGGAGAGCTGCCCGTAAAGTAGATCGGGCTTGG
This sequence comes from Burkholderia sp. WTPI3, assembly GCF_021483755.1. Lineage (NCBI taxonomy): Bacteria > Pseudomonadati > Pseudomonadota > Betaproteobacteria > Burkholderiales > Burkholderiaceae > Burkholderia > Burkholderia sp. WTPI3. The sequence continues at coordinate 59,517 of NZ_JAGIXF010000022.1, forward strand.
CTCCCATCAGAATGAACGGCAACAGCACGCACAGCACCATGACCGAGACGGTCATCGAAGCAAGATACGGAGATTCGTGCTTCGCGTGCACCTTTCCGAGGAAGCGGGGCAGCGCGCCGTCCGTGCCCAGGTTGTGCATATAGCGCGAAAGCACGTTCTGCGTGGACAGGCTCGCCGCGAACGCCGACGTCATCACCAGCACCGAAACGACCAGATGCAAGCCAGGGCTCACGAATTTCGCGAAGGCGTCAGGGAACATCGCCGCGGGCGTCTTGGCCGCGATCGACTGAACCTGCGGCCCGTAAGCCATGATCATCGCGTACGCACACAGGGTGTAGATCACGCCGATGAAGATGACGGCACCATACGTCGCACGCGGAATCGTCCGGTCCGGCATCTTTACCTCGTCGCGAAACAAGGCGGTCGCCTCGAACCCCATGAAGAACGACACGGTGAACAGCATGCAGAACGGCACGTTGGTACTGTTCGCCAGTTGGCTCGGCATGAACGGAGCGGATGCGGAAACACCCGGCACGCCGCCTTTTGCCAGCACACCGAATGAAAATACCAGACAGACGACGATCTCGAGAATCATCACCCACGTCAGCACCTTCGCGGACAGCTCGACATGAAGATATCCCAGCATCGAAACCACCAGCCAGCACGCGAGCGTCGGCCAGTACCACGGAATCGCCATGCCGGTCATGTCGTGCACGAGATCCGAGCACGAGACGCCGAAGAATGACGTGACACCGGCGAGGAGCAGGAAGTACGAAACCGCCGCGAGTATGCCGGAGCCGAGGCCCGTCGACTTTCCGATGCCATAGCTGATGAACGCATAGAAGTCGCCTGGGCGCTTCACGATATTGTTGAGCGTCACATAGCCGACGGAAAACAGCAGCAGTACGAGCGTCGTCAGTACAAAGATCACGGGGCTGCCGACTCCGCCGAACATCAGCGCGAACGGGATGTAACCCGATACGGTCGTCAGCGGCGCCGAGAACGCCAGCACGGTAAGCGCCAGACCGACGGCCCCCATGCTGCCCGACAGTTTCTTCTGCGGAGACGGTTCAATTTGAACGTCTTCCATATTCAGCTTCATCTCCATCTCTGCCTCCATCTCCTTGCGCCTCCAACATATCGTCAGCATGGTCGAACCTTCGCCGCATCGCACCGCGAACGTTCATGTTTCCGGGCGGCCGTCTCCGGTCGCGGGCCAGTACGGTACTCAGTCCGGTTCGTATGGCGGCCATCGTCGGCCGCCAAATTGATCAGGTCCAATTGCCGTTCGCGATGTTTTTCGATAACAGTTCTTTATCACGCGTACCGGCTTCGTCTTTTCACGCAACGCCGGCCCCGTGCGCCTGCAGATCGGCGTGATAGCTCGACCGCACCATCGCGCCGACGGCCGCGTGCGTGAAGCCCATCTTGTACGCCTCTTCCTCGTACATCTTGAACGTGTCGGGATGCACGTATGCACGCACCGGCAGGTGGTGCTCGGACGGCTGCAGGTACTGGCCGATCGTCAGCATGTCGACGTCGTGCGCGCGCAGGTCGCGCATCACCTGCAGGATTTCCTCTTCGGTCTCGCCGAGGCCGACCATCAGGCCCGACTTCGTCGCGACGTCCGGATGCTGCGCCTTGAAGTCCTTCAGGAGCTTCAGCGAGTGCGCGTAGTCCGAACCCGGGCGCGCTTCCTTGTACAGGCGCGGCACCGTCTCGAGGTTGTGGTTCATCACGTCGGGCGGTGCCGCGTTCAGGATCGAGATCGCGCGGTCGAGACGGCCGCGGAAGTCCGGCGTCAGGATCTCGATGCGCGTTTCCGGCGACTGCTCGCGCACTTCGCGGATGCACTCGACGAAGTGGGCGGCGCCGCCGTCGCGCAGGTCGTCGCGGTCGACGCTCGTGATCACCACGTACTTGAGCTTCAGCGCGGCGATCGTGCGGGCCAGGTTCTTCGGTTCATCCGCATCGAGCGGATCGGGACGGCCGTGGCCGACGTCGCAGAACGGGCAGCGGCGCGTGCACTTGTCGCCCATGATCATGAACGTCGCGGTGCCCTTGCCGAAGCATTCGCCGATGTTCGGGCAGCTCGCTTCCTCGCACACGGTGTGCAGGTTGTGCTCGCGCAGGATCGTCTTGATCTCGAAAAAGCGCGTGTTGGGCGTCGCCACTTTAGCGCGGATCCACCATGGTTTGCGAAGCGGCTCGATCGGAACGATCTTGATCGGAATGCGCGCCGTTTTAGCCTGTGCCCTCTGCTTTTCTGAAGCGTCGTAGCGCACCGCCGGGTTCGTCGAGGCCACCCGCTTCTCGCTCGCATCGGTCATTTTCGCCTCCTGCCCGGCTCTTTTGCGAAAGCCGGTGGTCAACAGCCTATTTGTCGGTCGAAATGATCGCCATGCCGCTTTTCCCGGAACCCCTTCGAAAAGCGCGCAACGTGCGCATCGCGTCAAGCCGGACGGTGATATCGCGTGTGCCGGCAATTGATTTCATTCTAGAAATGACGCGTGCATCCCTCGTCCACCCAAAGGATGATAAAAATCTCCAAACCTCGTCAGGCAACGGGTTGCGCGCTGATGCAACCCCATTAATCGCGACGCGCTGTCGAACGTCGGAAACATGCGTCTAGCGACGCGTCGACGCGGCCGCGTCGTGGGCCAATCCGGTCAGGATTTCGTAGATGCGTACGTCGAGCCCGCGCGCGTACGCCGCACTGAATGCGAAATCGTCCAGCGCGAGCGTCGATTCCTTGACGACGAGCACCCCCGACTCGATTTCGCGCCGCGCGACCGCACCCGGCATCACGGCAATACCGATCCTGTCGACCGCCATCTTCACGATCGTCGACAGGGACCAGTTGGCAAAGATGCGCGGGGAAGGCTTGTCCCGCGTCGCAATGGCGTCCCTCAGCGTGATGTACGGATGGGTCCGCTTCGGCAGCGTGATGATTGGGAAGCGCGCCAGGGTCTCCGGCGTCAAATGGCCGTCGCCGACATCGAGGTCAGGAGACACGAGGAAGTCGACCGGATATCTGCACAAGGGTGCTTCGACAAAATCGGGATCCACCACGGGCCCGGCCAACAGAAATGCCATGTCGATCTCGCCGGACTTAAGCGCGTCGCGAAGCGCCGGCGTGATGTCGACCACAATGTCGATGACGATGCCCGAATGTTCGCGATGCACGCTCTCGATGAACTCGGTGAGCCACATATGAACGATCGTTTCGGCGACACCCAGACGAACCACACCGGACAGCGTCTGAGGGCTTGCGATCGCCGAAATCAGTTCGGACTCGAGCGCCAGAAACCGTTCCGCGTATTCCAGCAGAGTCCGGCCACGGGGTGTCAACCGGATGGTACGCGCCGCGCGCTCGAACAGCAGCACGCCCAGATCGTCCTCCAGGCCTGAAATCCGGTGCGACACCGCGGATTGCGTCGTGTGCAGCTTGGTCGCCGCCTTATGAAAGCTGTTGAGCGTTGCGACCCAGTAGAAGGTTTCCAGGCTTTTCAGATTGATCATCTGCTCTGTTCACGTCGAACATGAAGAAAATTTCCGACCCGCAATCGTTCAGACGCAACAGGTGTCAGTGGCCATCGACCTCAGCGATTGACGAGCTTCTTGGGAAGGCACAAAGTCAGAACCACGCCGATTGCGGCCATCAACGAAATAAAGAAAACACCGTAATCGGTGCTCCCGGTCATTTCCTTGACGACGCCCACGACATAGGGGCTGACGAACCCGCCCAACCCGCCGACGCAGTTGATGAAGGCAACACCGGCAGCCATGCCGATCCCGGTCAGGAACAGTCCCGGAATCGAGAACAACATCGACGTCGTACTGTACGCACCCACGGCGGCGACACACAACGCCGCCAATGCAATGGCCGGCGCGCCGCGCGTGAATACACTGGCGACGAGCCCCGTGATCACGCACAAAAACGGCACGACGAGATGCCAGCGGCGTTCGCGAAGTTTATCGGAGCTTCGACCGATCAGATACATCCCGACGAACGCCGCACTGAACGGCAACGACGTGTAGAACCCGATACGCAAGACGTCACCTGGCGCCAGCTGCGCGACCAGCGTCGGCAACCAGAACGAAACGCCGTACGAACAGATCGCCGAGCAGAAGCAGATGAGCGTCATGTGCCAGACCTTGCGGTTCGTCACCGTCTGCCGCAGGTTCATCCCGGCACCCTGTCCGTCTATCGCTCGACGATCCGCTTCCAGCTCACGCTCGATCAAACGTCTGTTTCGATCCGGCAACCAGAGAGCGGACGCCGGACCGTCGTCGAGGAATACAAGCGTCAGTAGCCCGAGCGCAAATGACGGTATCGCCTCAATGACGAAGAGCCATTGCCATCCCGCCAATCCATGCGCGCCCTCGAGCGTCGACATGATCGCACCCGATACGGGCGCCCCGATCATGCCGGACAAGGGAACCGCCCCGACGAAAAGCGCCACCATCTTCGCACGGCGCGCTGACGGAAACCAATATGTCAGGTACAGGATGATGCCGGGGTAAAAGCCCGCCTCGGCCACCCCGAGCAGAAAGCGAAGCACATAGAACTGGGCTGGCGTCGAAACAAACGCAAAGGCCGCCGAAATCAGCGCCCACAGAATCATGATTCGCGAGATGGTCCGTTTTGCGCCGATCTTCGCCATCAGCACATTGCTCGGCACCTCGAACAGGAAATAGCCGATGAAGAACAGGCCGGCCCCCAGCCCGTACGCCCCGTCCGTCAGCCCGAGATCCGACAGCATCCGCAGCTTGGCGAAGCCGATGTTGATGCGATCGAGATATGCCGTGACGTAGCACAGCATCAGGAACGGCATAATCCGAAATGCGACGGTTCGGTACGTACCTTCGGAATGCGCGCCGTCACGGACCGGACCCGCTGCTGAATCGTATTGCATGCTCACCTCTCTTCCTTCAGGGTTCGTACCGTCTTGATCGGCCGACGCCCTGCAATCCACACATGCCGGCATCAGGCGATTTCTACGGTCGCCTCCACTTCCACCGCCATGCCCGATGGCAAGGAATTGGCGCCGGTCGCGATACGGGCGTGCCGCCCGGCCTCGCCAAGAACGGCGAAGAACAGATCAGAAGCACCGTTCATCACCTTCGCGTGCTCGGTGAAGTCGGCATCGCACTGCACGACGCCAGCAACGCGAACGATGCGAACGACGCGCGAAAAATCGCCCTCCAGCATTCGCCCGACATGGCTCAGGATATTGAGGGCGCAGAGCTGAGCTGCGCGCTGCCCGTCTTCCACGCTGAGGTCGGTGCCAACCTTTCCCGCATAGAGAAGGTCACCACCCAGACGCGGTCCCTGCCCCGCTATCTGAAGGTAGTTTCCCGACCGCACTGCAGGCAAATAACTACCGCGCGGCACGCTCGCAGACGGCAATTCGAGGCCCAGTTCGGCGAGGCGCGCGTCAATCGTGGTCTTGGTCTTATCCGTCATTTCAATTGCCTCCAGTCTCCACGCTCCCCTTGCCAGTTGATCGAGTCTCCCAGCGTGCGTCGAACACTCGCGCGAAGCGTGCGAAGCAAGCCCTCCCATTCGAGCGCGCTGATGCCGTCCACGGCGGGTTCGGGTGCCATGAACATGCCGTCCACACCACCCGAATTGACACAGCATTCGATGCAGCGGATCTCGAGTTCGGGATCGTGAAACACGACAGGGTTCTCCAGCAGCGCCGAAAGCGCCGCGATGATACCCGTCGCGCCCCAGTTCGATACGTTCGCGACGACGAGGTGATCAGCCGCATTGACCGCCGCAACGCCTCCCCGCCCAGCAACGCCGGTTGACGCGGCCTTCGGCGAAAACGCGGGCAGATCTGCCGCGATTACACCCATACCGAGTTCGTTACCCCCATCGCCCACGCCGATATGCAGGATGCCGCGCTCCTTGCCTTGATAAAACAGGTAATCGAGGTCGGCGACGAGCCCGTCGAGCGGACGGCCGCCCAGCCCGTGGTAGAGCCCTAGCGCATTGCAACCGGGGCGCTCGATCGAAATCATCACACTGGGCCGGGTGCGCTCGAGCAGATCATCAGAAACACGATGACTGCCGTCCTTATCCTTGGGGACGGTCCGGATGTAGACGGGCCGCAGGTACTCGATCCGTTTCACCACGCCATCGCCCGGGAACGGCATCGGCGCCAGCCCTGCGCCGCGGCAGGTCTGCACCATCATCTCCTCCCAGTCCTCGTCGATCACGATGACGGTCGGTACCCCCAGGCCAAGGAAGAATGCGCGCGCCATCAGCGCAGCGCCCACCGGACCATCGGTTTCGGGTGCACCGCCGCCCTCCGGGAATCCCGTGGCGATGAGCACCGGACCACCTTGTCGCCTTGCCGACTCGACGATTCGTTCGGCCGCACCCATGCATGCGAAGCCGGGTTGCCGCTTCTGCAGCGCCTCGTATATGTTGCCGATGAGCCCGACACCCGTGTAGTCGAGCGTCATGAATTCGTCGATCGTGCGCGCGACGCGTTGATACTGTTTGCTGTCTTGCTGCAGCATGGCAATTGCCTCCTGGCAGGAATGCGCTCCGGGTAAATGAATGCCGGTTGGTCAGGCCAACGCACTGACGAAGATGTCGTGGTCCACGTTACCGCCGCTCAGTACCAGCACGACGGTCTTTCCGGCTACGTCGAGCTTCCCGGCAAGTACCGCCGCGAGCGGCACTGCGCCACCGGGCTCCACGACGAGCTTCAGTGTCTCGAACGCCACGCGCATCGCCCGACGTACCTCGTCATCGTCGACGACGAGACTCCCGGCCAGCAGCCTCTTGTTGATCGGGAACGTCAGCTTGCCGGGAGATGCGACCTGCAGGGAATCGCAGATGGACCTGGCGCCCACGCCATTGGCAACTTGCTCCCCCTTCGCAAGCGATCGTGCGTGATCGTCGAACCCCTTCGGCTCGACAGCGTAGAGGCGCGCTTGCCGGCAGTACGCGCTGATCGCCGTCGCGACCCCAGCGACCAGACCGCCGCCGCTGGCGGCCGCAAGAACCACATCCGGGACCACGGAGATGGCTTGCGTTTGCTGCACGATCTCGAGACCGACGGTGCCCTGGCCGGCCATCACCTGGCGATCGTCGTAGGGGGGAACGATCACTGCGCCTGTGCGCTCCGCGATGTCCCTGCCGATTGCTTCCCGGTCGTCCGTTTGTCGGTCATAGAGACGTACGGTTGCACCGTAGGCCCGCGCACCTTCGATTTTTGCCTTGGGCGCATCCGCCGGCATGATGATGGTGGCCGGCATGCCGAACCGCGCGCAAACCGCCGAGATCGCGAGCGCGTGATTTCCCGACGAGAATGCGACGACGCCTCGTGGCCGCAGTGCAGCCGGAATTTGCAGCACGCGATTGCATGCGCCCCGGAACTTGAAGGAACCCGTCTTCTGAAGGCTTTCCGCCTTCACGAGCACACGGGCCCCCGCCGCGCGGTTGAGCGCATCGCTCTCGAGCAGAGGCGTTCGCACGACGAACGGCAGGATGCGCACATAGGCGGCTTCGATGTCGGCGACCGAGAAATCGCCGGATGAGAGATCTGTCATGGCATTCGCTCACGGTGAAAGACGTCAGCGCATTACATCAACCTCGACTGATTCAATCCAATGAAGAACAAAAATGATCACTGATCGGAATTCGTAATCGATTGGTGACAAGCGTCGAACGCACGATCGACAGGCCAGACACCATCCTCGCCCACGCGGGGACAGGTCCCGACGCACCGACCGAAGCCATGACCCAACAGATGAAAAGCACGACGACAGAATGCCGTTACGACCGGTCCGCTGAATCGCGTGGACTTCCCTCTTCGCCGGCGCGCAGGTCAGGAATCGATCTTCCGGCCACCGAACGCAGCGAGCAGAAGGAGCACCGCGAGCAGCGCAAACGCGAGATGCAAACCGATGGCATGTGCAAAGAAGCCGACGACTGCCGGTCCGACGAGATTGCCGCCATAGCCCAATGTCGTGATCGATGAAATGGCTGCCGACGGGTCCATGGCCTTTTGCCGCCCGGCAGATGCAAACAGGATCGGTACGATATTCGCGCACCCGATCCCGCATATCGCAAATCCGATGATCGCACTCATGCCCGACGGCGACGCGATTGCGATACACATCCCGACCGCGCCGACGATCCCGCCCGATATGATCACCACACGCGAGCCAAGACGGGTAATCAACATGTCGCCGAAGAGGCGACCGATTGCCATCGTCGTCGCAAACGCGGTATAGCCGAAGCCCGCGCGATCCTGCGCATAAGACTTCACGGATGTCAGGAACAGCGCACTCCAGTCGAGCATCGCCCCTTCGACGAGAAAGCAGCCGATCGCAATGGCCCCCATCAAAACCACAATCCCCTGCGGCAGGATCAACACGGAGGCCGTTCGCTCGCCCGGTCCTGCCGACTCCAGGTATCGCGCATAGCGAAACATGAGCGCGGCGATGACTGCCACCATCGCACCCGCTACCCCAAGCGGATTCGCGCCGGCCGACAACAGCGATCCGCCGACCAGCGAGCCCGCGATTCCGCCGACGCTGAACAGGCCGTGGAAGCCGGACATCAGTTGCTCGCCGCTTTGCCGCTCGATGAGCGCGGCCTGGATGTTCATCGCCACGTCGACGAATCCTAGACCGGCTCCAAAGATCAACAGCGTGACCGCCATCGCCGGCATGCCGGAAAGCGTCGCCAGGAGCGGCAGCGATGCGCAAATCATCGCGGCGCCTGCGCCGATGACCTTGCGGCAACCGAATTGCTCGACCGCGCGCTGACAGAGCGGCATGCATCCGATGGCACCGATTCCCAGGAACAGCAGTAGGAAGCCGAATTTCGCTTCGTCGACGTCAAGCCGCGCCTTCGCATAAGGCACCAGAGGCGCCCACGTCGCGACGCTGATTCCAGCGAGAAAGAACGATGCGCGTGTTGCAGCCCGTTTGTTGTTTTCGTTTGCAGTCTCGACGACCATGGTTTGGGATGCGTCCGATCGATCGGACATCTTCTGGATGAACGGATGATGAGAAGCCGGTCGTGACGTCTCTGCGTTGGCCGTTACAGGCAGGCCGACGCATTGGGAACAACGAGCCGGAAAATAAAAAAGATCCCGAAAATTTCTCGGGATCAAAGGAGAAACGACCCAGGATGGGGCGGAACATGTCCGCCCCGGTCGTTCAACGATTCAGTCCTTATGGCTGCGGCCAAGTCTTTCGAAAATCTCCGGGCGCAGGTACTTGAAGTATTGAGCCAGCGCGATGCCGACGAACAGCACGCCAATCAGGCAGTAGAACATCCACACGTACTGCCCCGGATCACCACCGGCCAGGACATCGAAGTGCTGCGCAATCAGCACGACGAGCGCGATGAAGAACACCGAGGAAATCGCAGGTGCAACCGCCGACTTGAAAAAGCTGACGCCCTGGTGCCTACCGCTCCGTCCGTACCACACCAGCGACGAGATGCTGACGATCGCCATCAGAACGACAATCCCCGACGTACCGACGCCGGAGAGTTGCCCGTAGAGCAGATCCGGCTTGGCACCCATCGCAATGAAGGGGATCAGCACGCAGAGCACCATCACCGACACCGTGATCGACGCGAGATAGGGCGACTCGTGCTTCGAATGAACCTTGCCGAGGAATCGTGGCAGCGCGCCGTCGGTGCCGAGGTTGTGCATGTAGCGGGCGAGCACGTTCTGCGTGGACAGCGCCGATGCGAACGCCGACGTCAGCACCAGCAACGAGATCACGACATGGAGACGGCCGCTGACGAACTTCGAAAATGCGTCGGGAAACATTGCGGCAGGTGTCTTGGTAGCGATGTCCTGGACATGCGACCCATAGGCCATGATCAGCGCATACGCACAAATGGTATAGACGACGCCGATGAAGATGACCGCACCATACGTGGCTACCGGAATCGTCCGGTCGGGCATCCGGACTTCATCCCGGAACAGCGCGGTCGCCTCGAATCCCATGAAGAAGCCGACGATGAATAGCACCGAGAACGGCACGCTCGCGCTCTTCGACAGCTGGCTCGGCGCAAACGGCGCGGTTGCCGAGATGTCCGCCGCCCCGCCCTTCGCCAGCACGAAGAACGAGAAGATGAGACATACCGCGATCTCGAGCAGCATGATCCACGTCAGCACCTTCGCCGACAACTCGACATGCAGGTAGCTGAGGATCCCGCAGGCCATCCAGCATGCGATCGTCGGGATGTACCACGGGAGCACGGCGCCGGTCGTTTCATGAAGGAGATCGGAACAGGACACGCCGAAGAACGACGTCACCCCGGCGAGTAGCAGAAAATACGACACCGCCGCGAGGATGCCCGAACCGAGGCCTGTCGACTTCCCGATGCCGAAACTGACGAACGCATAGAAGTCGCCCGGGCGCTTGACGATGTTGTTGAGCGTCACGTAGCCGACGGAAAAGAACAGCAGAACGATCGTGACGACGACGAACAGGATCGGACTGCTGACGCCTCCGAACATCAGCGCGAACGGGATGTAACCGGACACCGTTGTCAAAGGTGCCGAGAACGCGAGCACCATCAGCGCCAGGCCGATCGGCCCCATGTTTCCGGACAACTTTTTGGGTGCAGATTCGCTTATGCGAATCTCTTGCATGTTCATCTCCATCTCCGTCACACCTCCGTCATTATGTGAATCTTCGCCGTACGAAAACACCTGAAAATGCAGCAGCGACTGGTATTTGTCGGTTTATTTCGCTACATTTGTCTCACGATTTCGCTTCAAGAAGCTTTTTGTTCACGACAAGTGAAACGATCGTCCACCTCCAAATTGAAGCGGTCCAATTGCGATTCGCGATTTGCGCTGATCGCCAAAATTTATCAATGCGACAGTAGGCCTGCACTGCGTCCGAAACTTGGCCACGCCGCTCGTCGCAATCGCCGCGTATCTGTTGCGCATGCCGTCACCCGCTGTCAGACAGGGCTGTAGCGATGGCAACCGTCCGGCAGGTAATATAAGGAAAAGTGATGATCAGGGATCACACGGACATCGCCCGGTATGCATGGGTGAAACGCAGTTGGGGGCAGACCGCACGCGCCGGACGCCGGAGAACCGATTCAGCGCGACGAGCAGCCTCGCGGCTCATCACGTATTCTTGATGCAGACGCCCGACTGGACGAGCCGTGGAAGGAAACCAGGCAATTTCGCAGAAAGCTCGAACGGCTTTCGGGTGTGAAGGCTGCGCGTGTTCGTGAAGACCGGACGGCAGTTCCATCCGGCAAAATCGCCTCCTTGAATCGCGCCGTGTCGGCCGGTAAGCAGCTCGGGAGGCATGGTGAAATAGCCCAACAAGGCCGGATACCCGCGCGGAGAGACAGGTCGCCCGCCACTCCGTGTATCAAGCCGGGCCCGCGAAGCAGTGGCAAATACGAATCTTGTGGATCGTCGATGCCACGCCCCTGTCGTTTCCCGATCGGAAATCAGATTTCCGTCACGAGTTTCTTTGCGCGCAGTACCGAGTTGGGACTCATACTGAGTTCGTCGACCCCGAGGTTCACGAACACCGGAATCATGTTTGGCCGAGACGCAGCTTCACCGCACACGCCGACACTGATGTGCGCCCGCTTCGCCGCGTCGCATACCATCTTGATCGCCTGAATGACAGCCGGGTGCTCGGTCCTGTAGAGCGAGGCAAGGCTGGGATTCATGCGATCGACGGCCATGATGTATTGCGTAAGGTCGTTGGTGCCGATCGAGAAGAACTCGACTTCCTGCGCCAGCAGATCGGCAGTGAGAACCGCAGCCGGCGTCTCGATCATGATGCCGAGCTTCGGAACCGCAAACGGCACCCGCGCTTCGGTCAGTTCCGCAGCGATGCGCTCGATGATCGCCTTCGTGCGGCGAACCTCGTCGACATCGTCGACCATCGGCAGCATCACGCAGATGTTCCCGTGCGTGGTGGCACGCAGTAGCGCTCGCAGTTGCGGCTCGAACACTTCAGGGCTGTCAAGACACATCCGGATGCCTCGCCACCCCAGAAATGGATTCTCCTCCTTCGGGAAGCGAATGCCCGGCAACGGCTTGTCGCCGCCAGCATCGAGCGTCCGAATGATGACCGGCCACGGGTGAAAGCGCTGTGCGAGCGTGGCATAAACTTCGTATTGCTCGTCCTCCGTGGGCACCCGCAGGTGGTCCATGAACAAAAGCTCGGTACGGAATAGCCCCACGCCCATCGCACCGGCTTGCAGGGCCGAGTCGAGCTCCGAGAGAGAACCCATGTTCGCGGCGATCTGTATCTTGCGCCCGTCGCGCGTGCGCGGCTCGACGTCCCGATAAGCAAGGAGCGCCGATTGTTGTTCGCGCTGCACCTCGATGCGGCGCGATAGCTCCTTTTCATGCTCGTCAGAATGGTCGAGCCAGACCTCCCCGGTCGTGCCGTCAATCGAAACACGCGCGACCGATCGCAGCCTGTCCTTGTCGATCGGCAGACCCAGAACTGCCGGAATGCCGTGCGAGCGCGCAATAATCGCAACATGAGACGTTGCACTGCCCGATGTGCAGACGATTCCGAGGATATTGGCGAGGTTCGCGCGCGCGAGATCCGGCGCGGACAGCTCTTCGGCAAGGATGATGCTCGGTACGTCCAGTTCCCGCAGCGACTTCTGCTGCTTGCCAAGAAGCACGGCCGCGATCTCGCGCGTCAGGCCGCGAATGTCGTCGGCCCGGCTGCGAAGATACTCGTCCGTCATCGATTCGAACGCGAACGCCAGATCCTGGCCGCATTTCAGCGTAGCCGCCGCCGCGCTCCACCGCGTTGCGATGAGCTCGCGAATCGAGCCCGCATAGTCGTCGCTCCTTGCGACATCGGCGATCGCCTCGATGATCTCGTTTCCCATCGTCACGTCGCCCGGCTCGAGCATCGCAGCCAAAGTGGACTCGAGCGTCGCGGTGAATCGCGCGGCCTCGTCTGCTACCTCGTGTTCCGACACGAACTGGCGATCGACCACAAGCTCGTCACGAACATACGCGAGCGCACTGCCAAATGCCAGGCCTTCACTCGCCGGAACACCTCTCAACCCGCCCGGAGAATCGGCATCGTCAGAGGATCGCGCCGCGGCCGCGTGCTCGAACGCTCGCGGAGCCGTCGCTGAACCGTCGGACCCGCGATCGCCGTCCGGCGCAGTGGCGCCCTGCACGATTGCGCTGACATTCGACAGAAATTGCGTCAACCTGTCGACCGCCTCGCATTCGTCTTCGCCGTCCGCTCGGAGCAGTATCTGCTCGTCTTGCTTCACACCTAGCAACATGAGCTTCACGGCGCTCTTCGCGTCCGCCCATGCATCGCCTCTCCCGATTCTCAGCGCGCTATTGAATTCCTTCGCAAGCTTTGCGAATTGCGTCGCGGGGCGCGCGTGCAGACCCTCGTGTACCTTGACAACAACCTGAGTTTCCAACATGACGATGCCTTTTCGTATTCCGTGGGTGACGACGTTGACGTCGGTGCGACTCAGGCGTCAACGATCTCGATGACGGTCCCTTTCTGCATGCTCTTGAAGAGCCGTTCAGGATCGACCGTCGATGCGCAAATCTCTCCCGGGCGCTCTGCCGAATGCGCACCATTGAACGTAATGACGACATGGCCGAGTTCGCTCACCTTGTTCCAGGCCGTCGGCCCCACGGCAGTCACGACCGCGGAAATTTCGCCGATGCGCAGCACGGAGCCGATACGCGGCGCGTGGCTGTGCGCCTGCTCTACGCGGTGAAGAACCGACACCTCTGCCAGTTCGGAAGGCGCACCATCCGAATACAAAATCAGCACGCCACCTTCGAGAAGGGGTTCCACTTCTTCGCCGATACTGGAAATGATTGTCTTGTAGTAATGCATGCCTAACCTCAAGATGTTTTTAGAGAGCAAAACTGACCACCCAAGCGATCAACACCGAGACCGGCCCCATGATCTGGCGACTGATCAGTACGGCCGGCACGCCGACGCGAATCGTCTCCGGTTTCGCTTCGCCGAGTGCCATCCCGACCGGCACGAAATCACAGCCAACCTGGGTGTCATACGCGAACAGCGCCGGTAGCGCCATATGCGGCGGAATCGTGCCATTGCCGATGGCCGGCCCGATGATTGCCGCGCCGATGACCTGCGCGATCACGGCGCCCGGTCCGAGTACGGGCGACAGGAACGGAAGACCGCAGATCGCAGACAAGATCACCAGCCCCACGATATTGCCCGCCAGCGGCGAAAGCAGATGAGCGAGCCCGGTTCCCACCCCGGTCGAATTGATCACGCCGATCAACATCGTCACGAACGCCATGAACGGCAGCACATTGCGAATGACGGTATCGATAGACTTGCGTCCGCTCGTGAACAGCACATTCACGACGCCGCCCATGCCGCGGCCGACCGACGTGATCATCCCGACAAAGCCGCCGTGGCCTGCCCCGGTTCGCGGTTCGGCCGGCGACGGCATTGCGGCGGGCGGTGTGTCGCCGCTCGTGAAAGCGGCGTGATGCGCGTCGACGCTCGACGCGTCGTCGTCGACGGACTGCAAGCTGTTCAATTCGACGCCGGACACATAGATGTCTTCGGTAATGAACTGCGCAAGCGGACCCGACTGTCCGACCGGACTCAGATTGATGGTCGGGATGCGCTTTCGCGGATAGACGCCGCACCGCGCGGTTCCCCCGCAATCGATCACGACAGCCGCGATTTCCGATTCGAGCGGCGGATTGCGGAAGCCGTCCACGACCGTTGCTCCGGTCAGATCCGCCAGCCGCTGTGCCACCTTCGGAATATCTCCTCCGGTCACGGCCACGATCTTGTTGCGCTCCACCGTCGGTGCGATGACGATTGGACCGCCCCAGCCGTTTGGTCCTTTTCGAACCTCAACCGCCTTGTACGTACGCGCATCCATTTCCTTCTCCTCCAGATGATTTCTCGTGTTTTATCGTATCGAGTTCAAAGCGTCAGGCCTTCTCGCTTCGCGATCATGCGGGTGATCGCTTCGGTCAGTACTCCTTTCAGGAGATTGACGAAAAGGCCGACACCCAGGTAAAAGAGCGCGAGTTTCGGCAATGAAAACGGTGCGGCATGCGTTTCAGCGAGCTTAGTGATCCCTGCTGCCACACCAAGCCAGACGAAAAGCTCGCCGGGATTGCAGTGCGGAAACAAGCCAGTGATCGGGTGACACAAGGACACTGCGGAGTCGTAGAATGCGGGTTTGTGACGCTCTTCAAGGAAGACACCGAACGTGTAGGCCATCGGATTGGTCAGAAAGAACATCGCGAGCAATGGCAACAGCGAGTATCGCGTCACGATATTCTTCGAAAGGAAACGAGCCAATCCCTGAATCCGCTGCTCTCCCACCAGCGCGATGACCGTGTAGACCGCGGTGAGCAGCACGATCAGTGTCGGCAAAATACCCGTAACAAAGCCGACGAACGTCTTTCCGCCTGCGTTGAATACACCGATAAATGCCTCGGCGGCATGAGTAAGAAAATCAAGCGGATTCATGGTTGTCTCCTGTTGAAGTTGTGATGTGCGACAGATGCGTCAATCAAAACAGTGCTGCGACCTGCGTGCTGTACGGCGTTCGTCTACTCAATCACGGCACCGATAGGACGGTTAGCGTTCGCGGTTCTGCAAGCCATGTCGAGTGCGTTGTGAAGCGCGTGCCTAAGACGAGGTGCAAGCGCCAAGGACTCCAAATGGTGTTGAAACTCACCGATCGACCCGCCATTGAATTCGGAAAGCGCCTCGAAACGAGCGAATACAGTCAGTCCAGACATGGCCAATACTTGTCTGACAATGCAATCGTCACCGATGACGACGATCGCAACTGCGCCGCGCCCGATCCGCGGCTTGAACGTCCCCACGCCGAGAAAGCCGTCGCCCCACGTTCGCGCAGTCTTTCTGAGCGTGTCCCGGTAGTAGCGCATATGGGCCCACCCGGCGATGAGCTGCAGCGCCCACGTAACAGCCAATGCCAGTAAACCGAACCGAACGAGTTCCATTGCATGTCTCCTCCCTCGCACGAACTGCTTTAACAAACGAGACGAATCCGGCGGTTATTTCGCGCCGCCGTTTTGAACAAATGTTTATCACAATAATACAATTGTTCATTTTCAGGTAAATACGGGAAAACGCGACACGAAGCCCTCAGCAACGATTCTTCTAACAAAAACCCGAATCGACCTCGATCGGGAACACGAGACCCGAAATGTAGTGTGACGCCTCCGAAGCCAGGAATAGAGCGGCACGCACTGCGGCGGACATGCCGTCATCTCGCCTCGGGATCGACGGCAGCGGGGTCGGCTGCAGCGTCACACCATGTGAGGCGCGGCGAAACTCGTCATATGAGGGTACCGTTGGACAGACGGCATTGACACGGATCCCGTCACCTTTCAATCGTTGCCCCATTGCTTGGGACAGCTGACAGAGCGCCGCGGCACAGGCGCTCTGCCACGGCACGCACCAGGAATCCGCTTCGGCAGTTGGCGCGATATTGACGATCACGCCTCGCTTGACTCGCCGATACTGCAAAGCTGCGGCATGGGCGATGTAAAACGCAGCCTTGACGCACTCGTCGTACGCGTGATCGATCTCTCGTTCGTGAATCTCGAGATCGTTTCCTGCATCCAGGCGCGCGCAGCCGTTATGGACGACGATATCGAGTCTCCCGAATTCAAGCACGGTCCGTTCAACCAGTTCGACCGCACGCCGCGCCGTGAAGATTTCCGCCAGCGTACTGTCGACATTGGCTTGACCGTCTCCCGTTTCACCCACAAGTTCGAGAACGCGTGCCGGCTGCGTAAGCACCGTTGCGCCGGCGGTACGCAACGCACGGACCACCTCGTCGCCGACGGGGGACGATAGCCCCGTTACCAGCGCGATCTTGCCGTCAAGCTCCAGGTTCATGAATGGCTCCGCCTACCGTGACAGCTGCTCGCCGACGATATCGACCACATCAGCCAGCGCTTCGACGTGCGGCAAATGACCGACGTCTGCGAAGCGGTGCTGCGCAATCCGGCCAGGCAGGCCGTTCGCGTGCGTAATCGGAATGATTTTATCCGACGCCCCCCAGACGACGCGAACAGGCATCGTCAGCGACGCGATGGCTTCTCGCAGATCGATCTTCTGCCGGCCGCCCGGAAAGAACGTCTCCGCGATTGACGCAAGCGTCACACGTTTTGCCTCACTCGACAATTGCTGCTCCGCCGTCGCGATGAAGGCTTCATCGATCACACCGGGACGCGCGACCAATTCCCGCAGCCATGGCGTAAGACTGGTTCGATCAGCAGCTTGCGTCAGCCCGCGCAAGAACGCACCGTTGCATTCGGTACCGAGCCCGGCCGGTGCGGCCAGCGTCAACGACGACACACGCACCTGGCGCGACGCACTCAACGCGATCGCGACAGCCGCGCCGAAAGAATGCCCGACGAGATGGCAGTTCGCGACATCTTCGGCCGCCAGCGTAGCGCCGATCGCGTCGACGATTTTCTCCAGCGATGCGGCAGCGTCGGCCGGCGATTTTCCATGTCCGGGCAAATCGATCGACAGGACACCGAGATTCTTGGCAAGGCCGGCGTCGCGCAATGCATTGAAGAACGGGCGCCAGCTGTTCGCCTCGGCCCCGAATCCATGCAAAAACACCAGCGTCGCGGGGCCGCCTCGCTGCAGCCAGACCCGATTGAGCGCGCCTTGCTGGCTCGCGCCGGCCGGCACTTCACGTGAACCACCGTTGCCGACGGCGACGGCGCGCACGTCATTTTCGACGATCCGGCCATGCGGACCGGATCCTTGCAGGCTGCCCAAGTCGATTTCGCTTTCGCGAGCAGCCCGACGAGCGGCGGGCGTTGCGCGAATCCGGCTATCGCCGATATCGCCCGACGATGCCGCGGCTGCGACGTCCGCGCGACGATGAACCGAGGGTTCAGCCGCGGCGTCAAGCTCGGCAACGCCTGATGCTGTTGTGCCGGCGTCCTGCTCGATGACGGTCTCGCCATTGGCATAGATCCATGCGATCACGGTTCCGACGGGGACCGTATCGCCGACGCTGGCGGTAATCTGCCGAACCGTGCCGCTCTCCGGGGCCTCCACTTCCATCGTGGCCTTGCTGGTCTCGATGTCGAAGATCGGCTCACCCTGTCTGATCGTGTCGCCGTCCTTGACATACCAGGCGGTAATCGTGCCCTCGGTCATGTCCATATCGACGCGGGGAAGGATCACTTCGGTCGCCATCTCAGCCCCTCCGACCGACGATATGCCGAACCGCCTCGACGATGTCGGGCACCTGCGGCACGGCAGCCTTCTCGAGCTGCGGGTTGTAAGGCAGCGGACAATCCGCGCCGCCCAACCGAACGATCGGTGCGTCCAGATAATCGAAGGCGTCGCTTTCGCATACGATCGACGCGATCTCGGCGCCTATGCCCAGTTGCTGAACACCTTCGTACACACATACCAGACGCGAAGTCTTGCGTACGCTAGCGATGATCGCCTCGCGGTCGATCGGCCGGATGCTGCGCAGATCGATCACTTCCACGTCGATGCCTTCCTGCTGCAGCGCGTCTGCCGCTTCCAGCGAACGCACGGTCATGATCGAAGTCGCGACGATCGTGACATCCCGCCCCTCGCGGCGAACGACGGCCTTGCCGATCGGCTCGACATAGTAGCCATCCGGCACGATGCCCTTGCTCTTGTACAGGAGCTTGTGTTCGAAGATCATCACCGGATCGGGATCCTCGAGCGCAGCAAGCAGTAATCCCTTCGCGTCATGGGGCGTACTGGGTTGCACCACCTTCAACCCAGGAACGTGCGCGAACCATGCCTCGAGGCTCTGGCTGTGCTGGGCTGCGGCACCTGTCCCCGAACCGGCCGGAAAGCGCATCACAACCGGCACCGAGACTTCTCCGCCCAGCATGTAACGCATCTTCGCGGCCTGGTTCACGATTTGTTCCATCGCAAGCGTTGCGAAGTCCGAAAACTGGAATTCGTAGATCGGCCGGCAGCCGGTCATGGCCGCGCCGACCGCAATGCCGGCGCCTGCCAGCTCCGCGATGGGCGTGTCCATGACACGTTCCGCACCAAAGCGCTGAAACAGGTCACCGGTCACCTGGAACGCACCGCCGTAGACTCCGATATCCTCGCCCATCAGGAACACGCGCTCGTCTCGCTCCATTGCGATGCCCATTGCCTCATGAATCGCCTGAGCGTAAGTCAGTTCGCGCTGGTCACTCATGGTCATTCCCCCCGTTCTCCGTATATACATAGCGCGTCAACTCGGCGATGTCCGGTGCCGGGCTGTTCTGCGCGTAGTCCAGACCCGCCTTGATTTCTTCCTCGACTTCCGCGTGGATTACTTGCACCTCTGCGGCGTCGATCAGTCCAAGTTCCACCAACTGCCGCTCGAATTTCGCAATGGGATCCCTTGCGCCCCAGGACTCGATCTCTTCGCGGGTGCGATAGCGGTTCCGGTCGCTCTTGGAGTGGCCGCGAATGCGGTATGTCTCGCACTCGATGAGTGTCGGCCCCTCGCCTTTTCGCGCACGCTCGATCGCGCCTTCAGCCGCCGTCAGCACGTCGCCGAAGCTGTTGCCGTCGACAGTTACGCCGGGCATGTCATACGCAGCCGCGCGCTGCGAGATCCGACTGACGGCCGTCGAACGTTCGACCGACATCGACATGCCGTACCGGTTATTTTCACAGACGAAAATCACCGGCAGTTTCCAGATCGCGGCGAAATTCAGCGATTCATGGAACGCACCTTCATTGTTCGCGCCATCGCCGAAAAAACACACGACGACCGAGTCCTTGCGCCGCTTCTTGATCGACAGCGCCGCGCCGACCGCGATAGGCAAGCCTCCGCCCACGATACCGTTGGCGCCGAGATTTCCGCGGCTCACATCCGCGATGTGCATCGAACCGCCCCGCCCCCGGCAATACCCCGTCTCCTTACCGAAGAATTCGGCGAACATGCGTTTCGGATCCGCACCTTTGCCGATACAGTGGCCGTGTCCCCGATGCGTCGACGTGATGTAGTCCTCATCGGTGAGGAGCATCGTCATCGCGATCGCGGAGGCTTCCTGCCCGATGGACAGGTGCATCGTGCCGTGAATCAGGCCGCGCATGTACGCCTGTTCCGCACTCTCCTCGAATCGACGCACGAGTTGCATCTTCTTCAGCGCGTCACGCAACGCTTGCGCGGAGACGTGCCGATAGACTTCGGGCATTCCTTCGATCTTCTCTGCAACGAATCCCATCATCCTCTCCTCAAGCGGCGGCACGCGCGCCACGGACCATCTCGTCCTGACGCTGGCGCAGTTTGACAATCGGTGCGTTCGCGTCGACCGCGGCGTTCTGGTACGTCAGCAATTCGCCCTTTCGGATTGCTTGGGTGACGATGCCGCCTTCCAGCAAGCCGCATGGAACCGCGCGCTCCGCAAGCGCGTCGTCCGCCGCGATGGCCCACGCGCGGTACGTGAATTCGCCGATCGCGTCGAGGCGGTCACCGACTTTCAGGTCTCGCTTCGCCACCGCGCAAACCTCGACCACCGGAACGGGGAGCGGCCGCATGTCGGCTTTGCCGTACAGGACAGCGCGCGCGCAGCTGAGCGGTACTTCGAGGCTCGTCAGGTGATACGGGCGATAGAACGTGTAATACGGCCCCTTGCCGAGCTTGAGGTCTGCCATGCGCTCGCGCAGGCGAGGATGTGCAAGTTCGGCAACGACGAACACCCCGGGCGCGACGCCCTTTCCGATGGTGTAATCGACTACGCCCTTTTGGGTGAGGATCCCGCCGTCCGCCACCGGACAAAGCACCTCATGCAGTTGGTCGAGCGTGGCCGCGGGACCGTGCATGCCTGCCACATCCGGAATCAGCCCGGTCGCATTTCCGATCGCCGCCATTTCGACCGCGGTCTTCGAACCGTCGACAAACTCCACCAGCATGCGCGGATTCATGTTGCGCGCCTTGGCTTCCGCCATGTAGTCGTCCGGTGTCGCGTCGATATTCAGCGGGTTGTTCTTGCCCTTACCCGCGGCGACGATCGGATAACCGAGCGCGCTGACGAAATCGATCAACTCGATCGTCGAGCTCGGCTCGTCGCCGGCGCCGAGCGTGTACACCACGCCCAGCCGCTCCGCTTCACGACGCAGGTATGCGCCAATGGTCACATCGGCTTCGACGTTCATCATCACGAGATGCTTGCCATGCTCCATGGCCAGCAGCCCGATCTGCGCGCCCACCGCCGGTTTGCCGGTCGCATCGATAACCACGTCGATTTGATCGTTGGTACAGATCGCATTCGAGTCTTGCGTGATGGCGATCGATCCGGCCTCGATCGCCTGCGAAATCCCCGAGCCAGTCTCGACGACGCGATAGCCGTCGTCCGCCTGATTGGCGACTCGAACCGCTTCGCATGCGGCGTCGACACGGAGGTCCGCGATCGCGCCGATCTCGAGACCTTCCATTTGCCGGACCTGGGTCACGATGTCCGTGCCCATTTCGCCGGAGCCGATCAAGCCGATTCGGATAGGTCTGCCCGATTGGGCGCGGGCTTTGAGGTCGGCCGCCAGGCCGCTGGGAATGATGTTGAGCATCGACGATGTCTCCTGGGTAGTGACGCGCGCTTGCGCAGGCATGTGCCCTTAACCCGCGTCTGCAACATGGATCGCCGCGACGTTCAGTGCACATTTGTTTTTTACAATATCACTTTGTTCACAAAAGGTACAAGCAACCGAGCGGCAAAAAGAGCGCATCTAGGGTTATTCCTAGCGCATGGAAATTTGGGGACGGAAAGAGGAGGAGCCGCGCCAAGGGTTCGTTGACGCGAGCGACAACCCAGCGGCGGGCACTGATACAGAAATTGATGCGGCGCAGCATCACTGCCGTCGCTGCGAATGGGGGAGGTGCGAGAGCGCGCTTCTCTCGGCAGTGGGGACGAGCGCGGAGTACGGAAAGGTGACGGGGACCTTTCCGCGCGAAGGTCAGTCCGCTAGTTTCAGCAAGTCCGCTGCGGCGTATTGATCGGTAATCAATACGGACGGTCGCAATAACCTCAGAGCGCCCCCAAGCGCCGGCACCTTGCTGACGCCGCCCGCTGCAAGCACGCGCACCGGTACTTGCTTGACGATGTCGAGCGGCACGGACATCACACGCTCGTTGATGGGATGGTCAACCAGTTGTCCGTTGGCGTCGAAAAAGTTGAAGAGCAGATCGCCCACGGCACCCGCCTTGATCACTGATTCGCGATCAGCATCGCTGATGAACCGCGATCGGTGCGCCGTAGCCTCCGGGCCAGTGCCCGCAGCGCCGAGCACGACCGCATCCAGGGATCTCGCCAGATCGAAAATATCCCGGAGGCCGCAGCGCTCGATGAGCGTGCGCCGGGTCTCCGGGCTGTCGACCACCAACGGCGCGGTCATCAGGTAGCAGTCCGCCTGATACAACGTCGCGAAACGCCAAGCGAACTCCGCCGGGTTGAAATGTCGGGCTTTCATGATGCCGCCCAGCAGTGAAACCACCGAGACGTTTTCGACGGGACGCTCACCCATGTACGACAGCGAACTGACAAGGGTGCGCCCCCAACCGACGCCGATTTTCATGTTCGACCGCACCATCGACGACACATATTCGCCAGCGGCGGCGCTCACTGGCGCGGTGGCATCCGCGTCTCGCGCTGACAGCGGGACGACGATCGCTTCCGCGATCCCGAATCGCTCCTCGAGTTGCCGTTCGAGATCCACGCATTCGACCAGGCGATCCCCAATCGAAATTTTTACCTCGTTTCTCTCGCGCGCAGCGGCCAGCAGGCGCACGACCGTCACCCGACCGATGCCGAGTTTCTGTGCGATCTCGTGTTGCGTCATCTCCTCCACGAAGTACATCCATGCCGCGCGCAGCCGCAGTCTGCGCGCTGGGCTTTGTTCGTCGATGGCCTCTTCTCGGTGCTTGGTTCGGGCTCTCGGCACGCTTCCTCCCCTAAATTAACGTGATCAATGACACTGAACAAATGTGCTATCTTAACTTCAAATGTTTCAGTCTCGAGGCAGCCATGGAACCCAAGTCATTGACGCCATCGCACATCGTCCAGGATCTCAGTCAGGTTCGCCTTGCATTGATGGATTGTGCGCGGCAACTTCGATACGCGGCGCGAAACGTCCCCGGCTCTGGGTCCGATTCTCAGCGAACCGCTGCCCGCCGCGCGAACTTGCCGCCGTTGCCGCAATTTCTTGGCTCCGTCGGCCATATCGCGGACACACTGCTCGAAACGGCCGAAACGTATGCAGGTCATGCGATTCCCCCACTGCAGGATCATTGGAAAGCGCCTGTCAGCTTCGACGACGGCCTGGAACGCATCATTCGCGAATCCGCGGATACAAAGCTGATCCGCCACTGCTCGACACTTTATTACGCAGCCGCGAAGCGATTCATCCTGCACGCGGGTGCGGCGGACGTCCTTATATTTGAACACCGCATCAATGACGCATTCAGCAGCCTGCGCGGCGCGCACAAAATGTTGAAAGGCATATCGGAAATCCAGGCCGAGGCGTCGCTGGATGAATTTTCCGACGATATCTGTCGCGCGTATTCCCGGCTCACGTTATCGCTCATCGACCGCCATCCGATTCGAAGCGCACGATTCGATGAATTGCCTGATGTCGTCGCGCCGTGGTGGCTGGTATCCGAGCCGAACGTATATGTTTTTCTATTACTCGGTATCACCGGGTGCGCAAGAATTGTTCGGCCTGCAGCGCTTCCGTCCGATCCCGACACGCTGCTTCGCTTCGCGGCCGATCTCGTAGGCGCGTCCGAGTCGCGAATTCGAGCGGCATTGCGATCGAAAAATCCGGACGACGCGATGCAGCGCGAGTTTTCCAGAATTGTCAGCTACCTGTGAAGTCAATGCGCCGGAGAAGCATCTTGGTAGACGAACACGAACCGATCGCAAGGTCCATACATCGCGTATGGCCGGCTCTCACCAAACTGTCATCTTGCAGACTGCTTCTTCAGCAGTATTGCAACGACTACTCAAAAAATTCCGGCGTGTTGCTCGAGCTCGATGATCGACAGTTCACACAAGCGTTCGTCGCGTGGACTCAAATCCTCGAAGACAGCGAGTTTTACCTACACAAGAACGCGGCTGACTATTTTCAGTTCTGTATCGGCGCGCTGCTCGCCGAACTATTGAAATTCAAAGCCGTCCGAGACACATCGGTGACCGTCATTCCACATAAGAAACCGAGCAGCGAAATTGCAGACTGGTGGCCGACCGGATTCGCACTGACTCATTTTTGCGTTGAGCTCGTCAAAAAAGTATCACAGCAGGAATGTGGAAAAGTCGTCGAACCGTCCGAAAAAATCGGACAGCTCAAGATCTGGCAATCGTATCGCGAAAATTTGCTCGAAGAGCCGATGCTGGCCATTGCATATTTCGACGACTTCATGGGCATAACGCCAAACTGGCGCACCCCGTACTATGCTGGTCACCGCACGGCAGGGATCGATTGATTCGTATGTGAATCGTGCAGTGCCCGCACGTCTACGGCGCACTGCACGGCTACGTTCGGTAGTGCCGACAACGAACGATTGCGGCGCTCCGCCGCAAAAGCCGATCGCGACAATCGTCGATCGCCGCATGCCATTCGCGACGGTCGGGGGTCTGTCGAATTCCGGCAATATCACTCGGCTCAGCCACCGATCGACATGTCGATCCGGCGTATCGTTGCCAAACTCGCTGCCGCGAGTTCGCAGTATCGGTTCGTCGCTTCGACCTTCTCACGCAGTTCCGCGTCGGTCAGTACGCGGACGATACGGGCCGGCACGCCCATGACCAGCGTTTGTGCCGGCACCTGCATCCCAGACTTGACGAACGCGCACGCCGCCACGATGGCGGAACCTCCGACTACCGCGTCGTCCATCACGATGGCGTTCATCCCGATCAGCGCGTTACGCTCCAGACGTGCGCCGTGTACCACGGCGCCGTGGCCGACATGAGACCGTTCGCCAAGCAAACATGTCATTCCGTGCCCGACATGTAACGTACAGTTGTCCTGTACGTTGCTGCCCTCGCCGACACGAATAGCGCCAAAATCCCCACGTAGCGAGGCTCCGGGCCCAATATAGCAACCGGCGCCGACGATCACGTCACCGATGATGCTCGCACTCGGGTGTACGTAAGCGGTCGCATGAACGCGCGGGGCCACGCCTCGATATTCGTATAACGCCATGATCCGCTCGACTCCGTATCGATATGTTGTCTGGTCAATTTGCGCAGATATCGGTGCCGCGCGTCTCGCGCACGCACAAGATCCCGACGATCAGCGAAGCGGTCGCAATGACGATCGGATACCAGAGGCCGGAATAGATGTTCCCGTTTGCCGCGACGATCGCGAATGCGGAAGCCGGCAGAAATCCACCGAACCATCCGTTGCCGATGTGATATGGCAACGACATCGACGTGTAGCGGATCCGTGTCGGAAAATACTCGACGAGCATGGCCGCTATCGGACCGTAGACCATCGTGCCGTAGATCATCAGGATCGCCAGCAGAAGGATCGCCATCGGCCAATTGATCTTGCCCGGATCGGCCTTCGCCGGATAGCCGTTATCATGCAGCGCACGCTGCAGCGCCCGATCGAAATCACGCCCTTGCATGGCTGCGTCGGCGGATTTTCCATCGTATGACGAAATGACGCTGCCGCCGACGACGATCGCTGCCCTCTCGCCCGGCGCCGCCGGTTCGTTACGGTAGCTCAGCCCAGCTTTCGAGAGCGCACTCTTGGCGATATCGCATGAACTGGTAAAGGTCGCCGTACCGACCGGATTAAACTGGAACGAACACTCGCGAGGAAATGCCTTCACCACAATCGGCGCATTCCGTTGTGCCGTCTCCAGCGCGGGATTGATAAAGTGCGTGAGCCCCTTGAACAGCGGAAAATACGTGGCGGCCGCCAGCGCGAAACCGATCAGGATGATCGGCTTGCGTCCGATTCGGTCGGACAATGAACCGAACACGACATAGAACGGCGCCGAGATCACGAGTGCGATGGCAAGGATCACATTCGACGTCGAACCCTCGAGCTTGAGCGTCTGCGTCAGAAAGAACAGCGTGTAGAACTGCCCCGTATACCAGACCACTGCCTGCCCCGCCGTCAGCCCGAACAACACGACCAACACCAGTTTGAGGTTCTTCCATTGCCCGAATGCCTCGGCTACGGGTGCCTTCGAGCGACTGCCCTCCGCCTTCATGCGCTCGAATGCCGGCGACTCGTGCAACTGAAGGCGGATCCACACCGATATCCCGAGCAGGACGATGGACATCAGGAATGGCACTCGCCATCCCCACGATGCGAACGGACCTTCGCCTGTCGTGGTTCGCACACCCAGAATGACCACCAGCGACAGGAACAGCCCGAGCGTCGCGGTCATCTGAATCCAGGCGGTCCATGCACCGCGCCGGTCATTCGGCGCATGCTCCGCGACATAAGTCGCCGCGCCGCCATATTCGCCGCCAAGCGCGAGCCCTTGAATCATCCGCATCGCGACAAACAGGATCGGCGAAGCGATCCCGATAGTGGCAAAGCCCGGCAGCAACCCGATGAGAAACGTCGAGCCGCCCATCAGGACGATCGTCACGAGAAACGTGTACTTGCGGCCTACCAGGTCGCCCAGACGTCCAAATACGATCGCCCCGAGAGGTCGCACCGCGAAACCCGCAGCAAAGCTCAGCAGCGTAAAGATGAATCCCGCGGTCGGGTTGACACCGGAGAAAATGTGCCTGCCAATGAACGTCGCCAGCGAGCCAGCGAGAAAGAAGTCGTACCACTCGAACACCGTACCTAATGAAGATGCGAAAACCACCCGTTTTTCGTCACGGGACATCCGCGACGCAGGCACTGCCACATTGACCGTTGACATGTCTAGCTCCTCCAAACCAATGGATTCATCGTTGTTGTTTAACTTTCATTACTGGACTTTATTGCGCGAGATACCTCCATCGAAGAATTCACGATAACCCGGCACCGAAGCGTCGATGCACCCAGGTGCCGCCCCGAGTGTCAGGCGATTCCGCCCACGCACAGATACTTGAGCTCGAGGTAGTCCTCGATGCCGTACTTCGATCCCTCGCGTCCGAGCCCGCTCTCCTTGACACCGCCGAACGGTGCGACTTCGGTCGAGATCAGGCCTTCGTTGATGCCTACGATGCCGTACTCGAGCGCCTCGGCCACTTTGAGCACGCGGCCGATATCTCGGCTGTAGAAATAAGAAGCGAGACCAAATTCGGTGTCGTTCGCGAGCGCGATTGCCTCGTCATCGGTACTGAACCGGAAAATGGGGGCGACAGGACCGAATGTCTCCTCGCGAAAGATCCGCATCGACGGAGTCACATCGGCAAGAATCGTCGGCTCGTAGTAGTTGCCGCCCTTCTGATGCCGCTTTCCGCCGACTACGACACGCGCGCCCTTCGATATCGCGTCGTCGACGTGCTCCATAACCTTCGCGACGGCATGCTCATCGATCAGAGGACCGATCGCGACACCTTCCTCGAATCCGTCGCCGACACGCATGGATTGCACGGCCACCGACAGTTTTTCGATGAACGTGTCATACACGCTGTCCTGAACCAGCAGCCGGTTCGCACATACGCAGGTCTGTCCGGCATTGCGATACTTCGATGCGATGGCACCTTTCACCGCCGCGTCGAGATCGGCATCGTCGAATACGATGAACGGCGCGTTGCCGCCCAGTTCCATCGATGCCTTCTTGACGGTCGACGCGCATTGCGCCAGCAGAACCTTGCCGATTTCCGTCGATCCGGTGAACGAGACCTTGCGGACGATCGGGCTGGCCGTCAACGTTTCGCCGATCTCCGCCGCCGCGCCAGTCACGCACGAGATCACCCCCTTTGGTACGCCGGCACGCTCCGCCAGCACGCAGAGCGCAAGCGCGGAGAATGGCGTCTGGCTCGCCGGTTTCAATACTATCGTGCAACCAGCGGCGAGCGCCGGCCCGATCTTGCGCGTCAACATCGCCGCCGGGAAATTCCACGGCGTGATCGCAGCGCACACGCCGATGGGTTGCTTCAGCACGACGATGCGCTTGTCGCGCGCATGCCCCGGAATCGTATCGCCATAGACGCGCTTGGCTTCCTCGGCGAACCATTCCAGAAACGACGCGGCATAGCCGATCTCCGCGCGGCTTTCCGCAAGCGGTTTGCCCTGCTCAGCCGTCATGATCGCCGCCAGATCATCCTGATTCTCGATCATCAATTCATACCAGCGACGCAAAACCACCGCACGCTCCTTCCCAGTACGCGAGCGCCATTCGGCCAGCGCGGCATTGGCGCCGTCGATCGCGCGCAATGTTTCATCTCGCCCCATGCGCGGCACGGTCCCAAGCGACTGCCCCGTCGACGGATTGCGCACGTCGATAGTGCCCCCTTGGTCAGCGTGAATCCATTCACCTGCGATGAGGCATACATGCCTTAGCAATTCAGGATTCCGAATCGTAACCTGCCCGTTCAATGAAATTGTCGACATCAATATTTCTCCAGTCAGAGGATAGGCGTAACGTGTCAGACGTCGCCGTGCTCGGCCGGTTGTACGGCTTCGCGCAATTTGAACCGCATGACCTTCCCAGATCCGGTCCGCGGAATTTCCGTCGTCACATGAATCGCGGACGGCACCTTGTAAGCCGACAGATGGAGACTGCAGTGCGCGAGCAGCGCCGCGACATCCACAGCGCCCTCGGCTCGCTCGACGACGAACACCACCGGCACCTCGCCGAGATGCGCATGCGGCATGCCGACGACCGCGCAATCGTGAACGCCGTCGTACTCGCAGACCACCTCTTCGATCTCGGCCGGTGAGATGTTCTGGCCGCCCCGAATGATTACTTCCTTGAGGCGCCCCGTGATGGTGATATAGCCGTTCGCATCAAAGCGTGCCAAGTCGCCCGTGCGATACCAGCCGTTGCTCAATGCCGCATCGGTTTCCGTTGGCTTGTTCAGGTATCCCTTCATCACATTGGGGCCGCGGACGAGTAACTCGCCTTCTTCCCCGACACGGACATCGCGCAACGCAACAGGGTCGACGACGCGCGCCGCTACGCCCGGCAGCGGCAGCCCGCACGAGCCGAATACGCGCGCACCGGTCGGCCAGTTCATCGTGACCATCGTCGAGGTTTCGGTAATGCCGTAGCCATCGAGCAGCTTCAGGCCGAACATGTTTTCGAATTCGCGATTCGTCGTCCCCGGCAGTATCGCGCCGGCCGACACGCATAATCGCAGCCCGGGCAGCGAGCCGCGCCCGTTCGCCCGCGCGGATTCGAGCAGGTAGTGGAACATCGTCGGCACGCCCGGCATGACCGTGAAGCGCCCGTCCGACAGCAGCCGCGGGATTTCGCTCGACGAATACTTCTCCATCAGATACGCGGTCGCACCGACTGCGAGCACGCTCAGCACGGAGAAGTTCAGCGCATACGAGTGATACAGCGGAAGTGCGCTCAGCACGCGATCGCTGCCCGTCAGGCCGGCAATCGGGGCCCAGCATGCGGCGGCGACCCACAGCATGCCGTGCGTCGACAGTAGCACGCCTTTGGGCTTGCCGGTCGTTCCCGACGTGTAGATCACGAATGCGGGATCGTCGATCGCATCCGGATCCAACGGCTCGCTCGGGGCACCGCGCGCCGTCGCGACCGCAAACGGCGTCCCGACAACGGGCTGCGGCGACCACGACACGGTCACATGTTCCCTGACCGTGCCGACAGAAGCACCGACCGCACGCAATTCCCGCTCGCGCGCGTCGCTCGTCACGAGTGCCGTGCAGCCTGCATCATCGAGCCGATACTCGATCTCCGGCGAGGTGGCCTCGTGGCTGATCGGCACGGCAATCGCGCCCGCGCGAACACAGGCTAGGCAGCTCACCGCCCACTCGATCGAATTCGGCAGCACGACGGCGACGCGATCGCCGACTTGTACGCCAGCCCGCTGGAAGTGCGTCGCCAGGCGCGCCGTCATCGCCTCCAGTTCCGCATAGGTGACGGACGTCCGTGCGTCCTCGAATGCCGCCTTGTCCGGATTGCGCTCCTTATGGCGCTTGAGCAATTCGTGGACAGGCACAATAAGCTCGGTATGAATCACGTTTGTCTCCTGGAGCGCTGCCGTCGGATTCGGTCGGCGGCGCTGATGTGTCAGTTGTCGGAAGAACGCCGTGGGTTGCGCCGTCAGACCATACTGAAGCCGCCGCTGATGCTGATCACCTGACCGGTAATCCAGCTTCCCTTTTCCGATGCAAGCAGGACCGCCATGGGCGCAACATCATTCGGCTGACCGAGACGTCGAAGCGGATAGAGCTTGACCAGCCGTTCCAGATTCGCCTCGAGAAATTCCGGATCGTGTGCGGTCTCGATCAACCCGAGCGCCAGCGCATTGGCTGTCGTGCCCGAGCGCGTTTCTCGTGCGATCGACTTCATCAGTGCGATATTGGCCGCGCGCGCGGCCGCGCCGATCGCCAGGCCGGATTCGCCGACCCGCGACGAATCGCCCGTGATCGTGATGATTCGGCCGCTGCCTTTCTGACGCTCCAGATGAGGCAACGCCGCATGCGTGCAGTTCAGCGTGCCGTAGAGGCAGACGTCGATCTGCTTGCGCCATTCATCCGGGTGGGAATCGAGAAAGCGCTTGCGGATGACGAGCCCGGCATTGTTGACAAGGATGTTGAGACCGCCAAAGACCTCGACGGTCTCGTCAATCATCTGATCCACGGCCCGACGGTCCGAGATGTCGCAGCCGATCGCCATCCCTCGCCCGCCTTGCGCGCGGATCTCGTCCACGACCGCTTCGGCCGCGGCCTTCGATCCGTGATAGTTGACGACGACGCTCGCGCCCTCGGCAGCCAGGCCCAGGGCGATTTCACGGCCCACGTCCCGGGCGCCCCCGGTGACGAGCGCGACCTTTCCGTCAAGTCTGAATTCCATCTTGTTGCTCCTTGATTGATTCAATGAGGGATGAATGAATGAGGCGATACAGACGTTCGGGCGTCACCGGTAGCTCCGATATGTCGACGTTCAACGGCGACAGGGCATCGGCGATCGCATTCGCGATCGCCGCGGGCGAGCCGATCGTCCCACCCTCGCCCATGCCGCGAAAGCCGCCCAGCGTGTTGGGTGCCAGTTTCTCGAGGTGCACGAGGTCCAACGTCGGGACTTCCGGGGCCGACGGCAGCAGGTAATCGACCAGGCTCGCGGTCAGCAGTTGGCCGTCGGCGTCGTACACGACTTCTTCGAGCAGTGCCGCACCGATGCCCTGTGCCACGGCGCCACGCGTCTGCCCCGCGACGATCAACGGATTGATCACCCGTCCGCAGTCCTCCGCGATCACGTATCGCTGAACATGAACGCCATACGTGTCGGGATCGATTTCCACCTGAACGAGATGCGTCGACGAACTGGTCGTGCCTACCACCGGGTCGTACACCCGACTGACGCAAAGGTTCTCCCGGAACTCCAGCGGCACGCGTCCCATTTGCGAATAGAGCGCCTTTGCCAGCTCAGCGAACGTGAGACGGGCGTCGCGCCAGCGCACGCGAATGACGCTCTCGACCACGTCGAGATCCTCCGGCGACACGTCGAGCAGGTGGCCTGCGACGCGCAGCATCCGTGCACGCAGCTCGCGCGCTGCCAGCATTCCCGCCCCGCTGCTGATGACGGCCGTCCGGCTGGCATAACTGCCGGTACCGTGCGGTACGGCGGCACTATTGCCGGTGATCACGCGCAGATCTTCGATGCGCGCGCCGAGTTCGTCGGCCAGCACCTGAGCGAGTGTCGTCTCGTGCCCCTGACCATGCGATGCGCAGCCGAACGATGCCGTGACCGCTCCGGTCGAATCGAGCTGGATCACGCACGTATCGGTGCCGGTGTTGATCGGCATGCCTGGCGATGCCGAAATGCGCGAGCCGATGCCGGACAGTTCCGCATAGCAGGCGACGCCGATACCGACCCAGCGCCCTTCGGCACGCGCCTGCGCCTGTGCCTGCCTCGCGGCGGAGTAGTCGAATCGCTCCTTGGCTGCCTCAAGTCCTTCGATGAACGCCGATTGATCCCACACGATGCCGACCGGCGTCCGATACGGGAACTCCTCGGGACGCACAAGGTTGCGCAACCGCAACTCCGTCGGGTCCACTCCGAGACGCTTTGCCGCCAGATCCATCAGGCGCTCCATCGCGAATGTCGAAGTCGGGCGTCCGACGCCGCGATAGGGTCCGGTCGGCGCCTTGGGTGTCGTCACCCCGCGAACGTGTCCTTGATACGCGGGGACCCGGTACGGCCCGGGCAGAAAACTGATGACCTGTACCGGCTCGATGCCGGCGGTCCATGGATAGATCGAATACGCGCCCACATCGCCGATCACTTCGGCACGCAGCCCCAGAATCCGGCCATCGCTATCCAGTGCGAGTTCGGCATCGACCCGTTCGTCGAAGGCCTGGCTCGTCGACAGCATGTCCTCGAGCCGATCACCGCTCCAGCGCACCGGGCGCCCGATCTTTCGCGCGAGCACGCATACGAGCATCTCCTCCTGATAGACCGAGGTCTTGCCGCCGAATCCGCCCCCGACATCGGGCGCGATGACCGTCAGCCGGTTGCCCGGCATGTCGAGCAGATTCGCCATCGCGTCGCGCACGATGCCCGGTATCTGGCTCGACGTGTAGAGCGTCAGGGCGTCCCGGCCCGGATCCACTTCCGCGATATAGGTGCGCGGCTCCATCGCGGTCGGCATCTTCCGGTGAAACCGGAACCGGCCGCCAACGGTGACGGGCGCGTTCGCGAATGCTTCGTCGATCTCACCGCGCACGAACCGTCGTTCGACCAGCACGTTGCTCGTCAACCCGTCGTGCAGCAGTGGCGCGCCAGGCTGTGCCGCCGCCTCGGCATCGGTCTCGACCGGCAGCGGTTCGTATTCGATCTCGATCGCATCCCGCGCATCCTCGGCCAGATAGCGGCTATCGGCGAGCACCGCGATGACCGGTTCGCCAACGAAGTGCACGACACCGTCCGCCAGCGCATGAATCGGCGTGGGTTGATAATCCGCCATGCGCGATACCGCGACAGCCGGCTTGACGAGGCCAGCCAGATCGGCCCACGCATAGATGCCGAATACACCTTCCATGCCGCGTGCAGCGTCGGCACGCACGGCGCGGATGCGCGCATGCGCCTGGTCGCTGCGCACGATCGCGAGATGAAGTGCATTTCCGGCCGGCCGATCGTCGACATAACGTCCGAGTCCGGTGAGCAGTCTCGCGTCCTCGAATCGGCGCACCGGCCGCCCGACAAAACCGCCGCGCGGCTGTTCGTCGATGCCGACATCGGCGTCCGGCGGCGCGCCAGGATCACGACGCGGCTTACTCATACGCGTGAGCCCCCTTGCGAAGCGTCTCCCACTGTTGCGGATCGTGGCCGAAGATCACGCTCGCGCCATCTCGTTCGAGCCTCCGGACTTCGTTGAGAGATGACAACGCGGCATCCGAGTCCCACGTGTTGCGCGGCATCACTTCGCGCGTCAGATTCTCGCGCAGCGCAACGGCGTCGGCAGCAAGCAGGAAGGCGCCGTCACGCTCCAGCGTCGCGAGCATGCCCATGCTCCCTGGCGTATGCCCCGGCAACGGGACCAGCAGCATCTTTCCATCGCCGAAGACGTCGCGCTCCCCGTCGATGAGTTCGGTCGACATCGGATGCTGCCAGTCGGCGGGAATGTAGCCGCGTTGCAGTGCCTCCTCTCCCTGGGCGGCAGCCAGCTCCTTTGCATGACAGAAGAACGTCGCTCTCTTGAAGAACGCATTGCAGCCGCAATGATCGGAGTGCAGATGGGAGTTGACGACTACATCGACATCGTCCGGCCCGAGCCCGAGCGTTTTCAACTCCGAGATGACGTTGTCTTCCGGTCCGGCGATCGGCGTCATGGCCTTCGCCATCGCCCCCCAGCGAGCGGCGGCAGCGTCGACGACCTGCGGATGGCATCCGGTGTCGAACAATACGTTTCCCTGACCATGCCGAAACAGCATGCATGCCACCGGCAGATCGATCGTTTCGCTTCGCTCGGCTTCCGGCAGATAGACACTCTTGCGCATCCGGAGCCGGCCGCCATTCAGAACATGCATTTTCATCGTTGGTTATCCTCGGTTGGCTCGGATCCGGCGGCCTGCCGCAATGCGTCGCGCGCCGTTACGCAAATACGGACGGCTTCGACGATGCCCTGGTAGCCGGTACAGCGGCAAAGATTTCCGGACAGCGCGTCGCGAATCTCGTCATCGCTGTCGAGCGGGTATTTCTGCAACGCATCGGTGCAGGTCGCCAGCATGCCGGGCGTACAGAACCCGCACTGAAGGCCATGATGTTCACGGAACGCCTCCTGCAGCGGGCTCAGCGAATCGGGCGTGCCCATGCTCTCCACGGTACGCACGTCGCAACCGTCGGCCGAGATCGCCAGCATCAGGCAGGACCGCACGCTATCGCCGTCGACGATCACCGTGCAAGCCCCGCATACGCCGTGCTCGCAACCGACGTGCGTGCCGGTCAGCGACAGGTCGTGTCGCAAGAAATCGGACAGAAGCAGGCGCGGTTCGACGCTGCACTCGACGACCGTGCCATTGACGATCATCCAGACGGGCTTGCGGGCAATGTCATGTTCGGTCATTGCGCGACTCCTGAAGCACGGCACCATGCGCTGCGTATCGCGCGCCGCGCCAGCACGCCCGCGAGATGGCGGCGGTACGCCGGCGAAGCATGCAGATCCATGGCGGGAGACAGTCCGTCACACGCGATTTCCGCCGCCTCCTCCACGAGCGCGTCGGACAACGGCTTGCCGCGCAGGATCGCTTCCGAGTCACTGCGCCGCAACGGCGTGTCGCCTACTCCCATCATCGCGACGCGCGCATCGTGAATGACGCCGTCGCGGACATCTAGCAGCACGCCCACGGCGGCCAGCGCAAAGTCGCCTGCGCGACGCGAGAATTCCTCGAAACACCAGCCGGTCCCGGGTTTCACGCCCGGAAAATCGACGCGAACGACCATCTCGTCATCGTCGAGCCTCGTCGTGAGTGGCGCGATGAAGAAATCGGCCGCCGCAATCCTGCGCTCGCCGCGGGGCGAACGCGTGACGATCGTCGCATCCAGCAATCGCGCCAGCATCGGCAACTCCGCAGCCGGATCGGCATGCGACAAGCTTCCGCCGATCGTGCCGCGATTCCGGATCGCGAGGTGGGCGACATGGCGCATCGTGTCAGGAATGATCGGAAAACGTCGGGCGACCTGGCGCGACGTCTCGAGCACGCGGTGACGCGTCAGCGCACCCACTTCGAGCCCGCCGTCCTCACGCTCGCGCACGTAGTCGAGTTCGACCAGTTTGCGGATGTCAACGATCATAGCGGGACGCACCACACGAAAATTCAGCATCGGCATCAGGCTTTGGCCGCCGGCCATCAATTTCGCATCGCCGCGACAGGCCACCAGCGCGGCGATCGCCTCGTCGACGGAGTCCGGACAACAATAGTCAAACGGTGCCGGTTTCATCGTTTCCTCCGTCAACGTCCCTGGAATTTCGCCGAGCGCTTTTCCGCGAACGCGGCCCGGCCTTCCCGATAGTCGTCGCTGCTGGCTGCCGCCGCGATCATTGCTTCGGCTCTATCGAGATCCAGCGCGCCGGTCCCCATTGCCATCCCGTTCAGCTGGTATTTCGCTCCCGCCAGGCTCAGCGGCGCGTTGGCCGCCATCGTTCTCGCGAACGCGCGCGCATCGGCCATCGGATCGCTCGTCCTTGCGCGCGACTTGCCGCCGGTCACACGCTGCCACCACGAGAGCGGCGCGACCTGCGCGTCGTCTCCGGCAATCCGGTCCACGAATCCGATGTCGCGTGCCGCACGCGCATCAAATCGCTCTGCGCCGTAGAGAATCTTCTTTGCTTGCGACACCCCCACCAGCGACAACAGCTTGCGCGTCCCACGCACGCCGTAGATGATGGACAGGCGCGCCGCAGGAATGCCGAACGTGGCGTCGGGAGCCGCGAAGCGGAAGTCGCACGACATCGCCAGATGCGCGCCTCCGCCCAGGCAGTAGCCCCGCAATACGGCAATGGTCGGCTTCGAGATGTTCGCGATCGCATCGCAGCACGCATCCACCGCAATCTCGTACGCGTTCGCCTGGCCAGCGTCGGCGCGCACTTTCTCGAACTCGGAGATGTCGGCGCCGGCACAGAAGTCGTCGCCCGCGCCTGTCAGCAACACGGCCCGCACCTCGGGATTTCGTTCAAGCGCGGCCATAATCGACGGCATCGCAAGCCACATCCCGTATGTCATCGCGTTGCGACTGCGCGGCCGGTTCAAGGTGACGACCGCAATCTGATCGGAGATCCACACCTTGATCTTCTCGGTCATCAACGCATCCGTCACCTCCGCCTGAAGATCGGCCAACGAGACCGCGGGTGCGCCGTCCGCCCCAGAGGAGCGAGCCTGCGGCGCAGCGCTGCCGATGGATTCCACGCGTTGCCGCGCCGCCGCGGGTTCGGCGGCGACGGCCAATTCCGCGTGAGCCGGCGCAACGAGCGGACGCTCGATCGACACAGCCGCCATCAGTGCATCGACGCCCATGGTTGATGACGACGTCTCCTGTTCGCCATTGGCCATTTTCGTGCCGACCTGCCTCGCGAACAGATCGAAGAAATCGTCCGCCGACTTGCGCGCCGCCGCATCGATCATTCGCGAGCCCAACTGCGCCAGCTTGCCGCCGACGTTTGCCTTGACGCCGTATCGAAGCAGCGTGACATCCTGCTCCAGCGCTTCGAGCGCCACGTCGATGTCCGCACGCGCGAAGCCTGCCGCGCCGCCAGACCCTTCACCCGTCAGCGTGTAACTGACGGGCGCAGTGATATTCGACAACGTCACCTTGCCGGCGAACCGCGCCTTGATCGGCCCGACCTTCGACACCACCGTCGCGGTAAATTCGTTGTCGGCGCTCTTCTCGAGCACTTCGCACCCTGGGATGCTGGCCTGCAGCACCGCCGGATCGTTGAGCGCGTTCCACACGGTCTCGCGGGATGCCTGCAACCGTGCCTCTCCTGCCATTTCCATTTGTTCTCTCCTCCAGGACACCTGTCGTGACCGGCGCATCAGGCCATCAACGACCGCAAGACTTGCCGGACATCGTGCGGAATCGACACCGGACCGTTCGTTGCCCGATCGACATAGACGTGTACGAACTCGCCGATCGCCGAAGCCGTATCAGCATCGTTGCGAAACAGCGCGACCTCGTAGCGCACGCTACTGTTGCCGAGATGCACGACCTTCACGCCGACGTGGACGACGTCAGGAAAGCCGATCGACGAGAAGTACGTGCAACGCGTGTCGACCACGAGCCCGATGACGGGACTGGTTGCAATATCGAGCACGCCACGTTCGATCAAATGCCGATTGACCGCCGTATCGAAGTACGCGTAGTAAACGACGTTGTTCACGTGCCCGTAGGAATCGTTGTCGGACCAGCGCGTCTGGATAGCGCTGAAGTGCGGATATTGGGCGCGACGCGACGGCATTTTTTTCTGGGTCACAGAACCTCCTCGTAGAGCGCAGCCGCATCCTGAAGGGAAATCTCGCGCGGGTTGTTCACGAGCAGACGGGTTTGACGCATCGCGTCTTCCGCCAGTGTCGCGATATCGCCGCGGCTGATACCGACGTCCGACAGCCGCGTCGGCAAGCCGAGCGCCTTCGGCAGTGCAGTCAGTCGCTCGACCAGTGCGTTCGCACGCGCACCGGTATTTCCCGTGACGTCGGGCATCAGAACGGCGGAAAGCTCCGCATACCGGTCGGCCGCAGCATCGAGATTGAAACGCATGACCGCCGGCAGAACGAGCGAGTTCGACAGCCCGTGCGGAACATGAAAACGTGCGCCCACCGGATAGGCCAGCGCGTGCACCCCTGCTACGGGCGCATTGGCGAACGCCAGGCCGGCCAGCATTGCGCCGAGCAGCATTGCCTGGCGTGCGTCGCGATTGGTGCCGTTGGCACAAGCCTCGCCGATGTTGGCGCCGAGCAAGCGAAGCGCTTCCTTCGCGAGGCAATCGGAGACCGGATTCTTCAGGCACTTGCTGGTGTACGCCTCGATCGCATGAACCATCGCGTCGATGCCCGTCGCTGCTGTGACGGCGGGCGGCAGGCTCAACGTCAGATCCGCATCGAGCACGGCGATGTCCGGCAGCAGAACGGGCGAGACAACGCCCTTCTTTTCTCCGTCTCCGGTCGTCACGATAGAAATCGGCGTGACCTCGGATCCCGTTCCCGCAGTCGTGGGCAGCAATACCAGCGGGAGCCGCGGCCCCTTCGCGACGCCCACGCCGTAGACGGCGTCGAGCTTTTCCGTCCGGTGTGCGAGAAGCGCCACCAGTTTCGCGACGTCGAGTGAGCTGCCGCCGCCGATACCGACCACGCAGTCGGCCCGGGCGGACACCGCCGCATCGGCCGCACTATTCACAACGTGAGCCGGCGGATCGGCCTGCACGTCCGCATACACCGTAACGGCCGTGCCGGCTGCCTCGAGGCTATCAAGAGCCGGTTTCAGCAGACCGTTATCGACGATACCGCGATCGGTCACGAGAAAGACCGCGCGACAGCCCAGCCGGCCGACGATTTCCCCAAGGCGGGCCGAGGCACCGGCCTCGACGATCGTAGACCTGTTCGACTGAAACTCAAATGCGTTCAATTTTGCTCCTCCACCCGATCACGGAATCACGGAATCGACGACAATGTCGTGACGACAAACTAACTTGCATAAGTGGACTATAGTGAGCGAAATTCTGATTTGCAAGTTCCTTGTTCGACAACTTGTCATGTATGACGCCGCGCGGCTATCCAGCCGCGATTTACCGATTTATTGAAGCATTCCGCGTGGATGCGGCCGTCGCTTTCGTGGGGAGCGCAGCCGTTCCAATATGAAATCGCGAACGTAGAGATCGCTTGCATTTCCGATACGTTCCTGGTTGTTGTGTACCGGACATGCCTACACGGTTAACGTCCGCTGCGAGGTCGAATCGGGACGCGGCAAGTCCGCGCGGGCGACTTGATGCACGTGGCGACACGTGCAGTCGATCCGGCGCACCAAACCATGAGGAAGGAGAAAAAGGAGATGACGAGGCAAATCGCCACGCGCGCGGTCCGCCGGCGCGATTTGAACGAGACGCCCAGCCGGCCGCCAGGCCCACCGGGCGAGAAGACAGCCGCCGCCATCCTGATGAATCGATCTGCCGCCGTACGCGCGCTCGGGCGCCACGCGGCACCAAGAAGCGCGAGTCAGGCGACGTCGAGCTCTACCGGCAGCGCATACCGCAGCACGTATGACATTTCACGCGGATCGAGTTCGGTGCCGCATTTGTCGCATACGACGATTGCATGAAAATCGTGGTCACACTCTCGGTGCCGGAGTTTCAACGGTGCTTTTCCCCCAGACAGCCACTTGTCACCCCAGGCCATCATCACCAGCAGCGGCCCATACAAGTCGCGGCCCATTTCGGTCAGCCGGTACTCGTAACGCTTCGGCTTCTCCTGATACAGCCGCTTCTCCGCGATACCCTGCTCGACGAGTCGCTGCAGTCGGTCCGACAGGATGTTGGTAGCGATACCCAGGCGCGACTGAAACTCGTCGAAGCGTCGAACACCGTAAAAGAATTCCCGGATCACGAGGAAACTCCAGCGGTCACCGATGATCTGCAACGTTCGCGCGACCGAGCATGGGCGAATGCGCTCGAGAACGCTCACGTCCGAATTCCGGCGCGAACGCTTGCGTTCAGCGATACGCTCCTCACTGCCCGCCCCCGGCCCGTCGCGATAGTGGACGGACCTCGGGTCAATGCCGGCGTGACAGTGTGAGCATGCGACGCGGGGCGTGCAATCGCATTTGCAGGTCTTGTGAATCAGTTTCAACGGAGGCTGCGCGCCGCCCGCAAGCCAACGGTCGCCAAAGGCGAGCAACGCAATCATCGTCGCGTATAAGTCGCGACCCTGCTCCGTGAAACGGTACTCGTAGCGGGCACCGCCCGTCGACGGAAGCTGTTTCCTCAGTATGCCCAGAGTCGTGAATTTCTTGAGCCGCTCCACCAGCGTGGTACGCGGCACCTGCAGGATGCTCTGGAACTGCTCGAATCGCCGGACGCCAAAAAAGCACTCTCGCAGCACCAAAAATCCCCACGCATCCGACAGTATCTCGACTGTTCTCGCAACTGATGAATAGCGCTCGATCGATGCAAAACGTGCATCCGACGCACTGTGGCTCGACGATTCGAGCATGGTGGGTTTAGCCATAAGTTCATCGAAAAATTTTATCTGCCATTCACACAACGCCACACAGGTACGCGCGTGCCTATTCGCTCCGTTGCGGCACCGACGGCGCATCGCGCAGCGCGTGCGACTGCACGACCGGCACACCGTACCGGTGCGAAGTCATCTCCGCCATGATAGCCACCGCGATCTCCGGCGGCGTTCTGGCACCGACGTGAAGCCCGATCGGACCATGAAGCGCTGCAACCTGTGTGTCGGTCAAGTCAAACAGCTTGAGCCGTTCCCGACGCTTCGCGTTATTCGCACGCGAGCCGACCGCTCCCACATAGAATGCCGGGGATTTGAGCGCCTCTATCAACGCCAGGTCGTCGATCTTCGGATCATGCGTCAGCGCAACCACGGCCGTGTTCGGATCCAGGCCGACTCGCTCGATCAGGTCGTCGGGCATTTCGCGAAATACTTCGGTATGAGCCACAGACCATTCCCCGAGGTACTCTTCACGCGGGTCGCAAACGATGACGCGATAGCCCAGCGCCACCGCCATCCGCGCAACATATTCGGACAGTTGCCCTGCACCGATGATCAGCAGGCGATGTCTCGGTCCGTAACATGCGCGCAACGACACGCCGTCGAACGAGGTCGGGGCCGCCGAATCGGTCGGCCTCACGTCGGCTTCGCCGGTATTGGCATTCACGTTGCGGATCACTACCCGGCCACGCCTGACCCATTCCAGCGCCTCGTCAAGGCGCGACGATACCCGGACCGGTTCCACGAGAATCATCAGCGTGCCGCCGCACGGAAGGCCGAAGCGATGGGCGTCGTCCGCCGAGAGGCCGTAGGTTACGACAGTCGGCGTCGAGCCCGAAAATCCGACGCGCCACACGCGCTCGATCAGATCGTCCTCGAGACACCCGCCCGATACGGAACCCTTCACTGCACCGTCGTCACGCAGCGCGACCATCGCGCCGATCGGGCGAGGCGCCGAGCCCCACGTCTTCAGAACCGTGCCGAGCATCACCGCGCGCTCGGCGCGATGCCACATGACGGCAGTTTCCAGTACGTCTCGATCCATGCTATCCAACGCAGTTCCCCTCCACGGCCCTTCCACAGTATGCCAATTAGTTCATTTATGCAAGTAACGCACGCCTGACACACGTGAGAAGGTTTGCCGCTGGTTTCGACTTTGATAGCCCTTGGCACGGAGGGACAGGCTTCGAGTTGCTGCGACAGTTCGGGCAACCGTAGGCCAAAATAAAGTCGTCACCGTTTATGAAGTAAAGATGTCACTTCGCCAGTCTCGGTCGACCGAAAGATGCGAAACCCTTGTGAATCAAGGGATCGCAGCCGCGAACTAAAGTTCTAACCGAGCCCGGCTTCGCGAAGACCAATGTCAATCCCCCTGGAGCGGTGACAGCCGCCGGCCACGCGTTGCGCGGAACCTCCGTTTGAACGGACGATCGTGGCGTAGTGGTAAGGTTCCCTATCCCGCTGTCGCGTCGATCCCGACGCCAGGAGCTGCACGCGACAGCGAATGGCGGTTCTGCAGCGACGCAAACGACTCTGAACGACCGAGATGGAATGGACACCGCCCTCCCTTCGGCGACGCAGGGGCCTGCTTGAGCGCCTGAATCAGCGACACGTGCGACGGATGTCGCAGATAGCGCTCCAAGTCGGCTTGGCTATCTAAAGACGACTCCAGCACATAGTCCCTGCAGATCGGCCGATCCAGTTCGTTGGCCGACATGCGCCACTCGCGCACGAATGGGATCTCGGCGTTTAATGCGCTCATTCGCGCAACCAGTTCCTGCTCCAGTTCGGCTTGCCGCCGCACGTCGGCGAGCTTTCGAAACGTCACAATATGCTTCATCACGATGCGGCCTTCCCGTCTCGCGCTGCAATCGCGTAGGCCGGGGCGCCCTGCATCGCGACCGGCCGCAAGAAGCATTCAATCGCCGCATAACCAACCGAGGTCGTCCGCAGGCAGACCGATGTCGGCCACGGACCACCGTGACGCTGAGCGTGCGCGACGACCACTCCGATCGGCACACCGGCGAAAAGGATGCGCCCACCGATCCGCTCGGCTGCGCGTACAGCGCGCGATTGTCCGGCGTGTCCGCGGCCGCGCCCCACAGCGTGACC
The DNA here is from genome assembly GCF_021483755.1 of Burkholderia sp. WTPI3. Lineage (NCBI taxonomy): Bacteria > Pseudomonadati > Pseudomonadota > Betaproteobacteria > Burkholderiales > Burkholderiaceae > Burkholderia > Burkholderia sp. WTPI3. The sequence continues at coordinate 101,964 of NZ_JAGIXF010000022.1, forward strand.
GTCAGGTGCCCTGCGCGATCGACTGAACCCGCACGACGACGACTGCTGGGCCGAATACCTCTCATGCAAAGCCGAATCACCGATGAGCGCGTCGGCGCGAACCTCGAAGAGCCGCGGCGCGGGGCCCGCTCCGGTCGACGGCTGCGAGATCAACGATAACGTGTCCGGATGACCCGCAAGACGCTCGATGCTAGCGTCGTACGCAGGCGAAAACCTGCCCGTCAGCATCCGATGCGGCGTCTGCATGGCCAATGCTGCGGCCAACTGCAAGACGAAGCGATTGCCTGCATCGTCGTCGAATACGCAGATGATCCACGGACTCATACAGAACCGATAGCAACCGAGTACGATCGACGCCGCCAGCGTCTGCGTCGGTTCCAGTTTTCCGTTCGACAACGCATCCGGCAGGACCATCAGCGTGCTCAGCCATTTGAGCACACCCTGCTTCGACTTCCTTCGCGGAACTCGAAACCGCGAAGAGAGATCGTGCTTTTCCTTGTCCGGTCGCGTATCCAGTGTGCCTCTGCGTTCCCGGAGCAGCCCTACCCATGCCTCTACCCACGAATTCACGCAGAACCCATATGTGAATAGCTGAAACGCGGAGAGACGTCGGCGTCAAGAAACATGCCGAATCAATAACTTACGGACGTTGCAGGCCATCCAAGGAACGCCTCGGAAGCTCCGGGCGGAAGGCAGCAGGAGTCGAACCTACCCGGGAGTGTCTGACACCCCCAACCGGATTTGAAGTCCGGCCGTACCACCGGATACGAATGCCTTCCGTGGGGAAAAACAAAAGAGCGAGAAGAACGACGAGCGCCTACGCCTGAATACCCGCCCAACCGCTGTCAGGCCGCAGGAAGTGAAGATCGCGGTGGAAGCGAGTATACCCAACCCGATCGAAGAACTCGAGAATCTGGATCGCCCGCTTGCGGCCGAGCCCGGTCGCGTCACGAAACGTCGCGGCATCGAGCCCGCCGCCGCGCGTCGGCGCGAGATGCGCAACCAGCCCGGCCAGTTCGCGCACGACGTCCGTGTGATAGAACAGGTCGCGCACGATCTGATGCACATCGCCGCGCCGCGCGAGCTTGCGCAGCAGCGTGCGCACGGCGTCCTCGGCCGCGCCCGTGTCGTGCGCCAGATCGCGTACCCACGGCGGATCGAAACGCCCCGCATGAAGCAGCGGCAGCAGTTGCCGCGCCAGCGCCTCCTCGCGTGCGTCGAAGCTCACCGAATGCGACGGCAGATGCAGCCACGGCCCGCTTCGCACGACGTCCCCGCCCGCCACCAGCGCATCGACGAGTGAGCGCCACAGCGCCTCGTCGACGACCGGCGCCGCCATCCGTCGCAGACGTGCCGCATCGATCCCCTGCTCGTCCGGCATCCGCTCGTGATACACGCGCAGCGTGTCGATCGCCCGTGCCTGCAACGCATGCCAGTGCGTGCGCGCCATCACCGTGCCGTCGTTCGACGCCGCATTGCGCTGGCCGATCGCCAGCGCATCGTCCGGCAGCACGAGCGCCTCCGGCGCGAACCCCGTCAGATGCGTGAGCATCGTGCGGGCAATGCCGAGCGGCGCCTGCGCGAGCAGCGCATCGAGCCGCCCTTCGTCGAGCCACACGGCCAGCGCGTCGAGCCATGCGCGGCGCGCAGGCGTGCGCCGCTTGCGCGCTGGTCCGAACGGATCGAGCACACGGCCGCCGCCGACGGTACGCGTCGCTTGCGGGTTGCGCACGATGAATCTATCGCCCGGCAGCGCGAATACCGGTTCGTCGAACACGAGTTGCACACGCATC